>NZ_JBEZUZ010000042.1:0-61209 GCF_040636735.1 Streptomyces sp. NPDC035033
CCCTCGCCCTGGGCGAGGTGGAGCCCCCGCGGCACCTCCTGGACCGCCACTTCACCCGCAAACACGGCCCGGATGCGTACTACGGCAACCCGGCTCGCGCCTGAGCGCGCGGAGGGGAGCCAGGATCATCCTGGCTCCCCTCCCTGGTGCGGATGTCAGCGGGCCGGATCAGCCGCGCGTCCACCGCTGGTTGGCGCCGTTCCAGCACGAGTACAGCTGGACCGGCGTGCCGTTGGCGGTGCCGCTCGCGGCGGCGTCGAGGCAGAGGCCGGACTGGACGCCGACGATGGATCCGTCGGAGTTGAGCCGCCACTTCTGGTTGTCGCCGCCCCAGCAGCTGTAGATCTGCACCTTGGCGCCGTTGCCGGTGCCGGCGGCGTCCAGGCACTTGTCGCCGTAGACCCTGAGCTCACCCGCGGCGGTGTGGGTCCACTGCTGGTTGGTGCGGCCGTTGCAGTCCCACAGCTGGACCTGGGTGCCGTCGGTGGTGACGGCGCCGGGCACGTCCACGCAGCGGCCGGAGGCGACGCCCTTGATCGGGCCGGAGCCGGGGGAGGGGGTCGGCGTGGGGGTCGGCGTGGGGTTGGGGTTGGAGGAGCCGGCGTTGAGCGCGTTGAGGACGGAGGTGTACGCGGGCTTCTTGCTGCCGTCGCCGTTGAACAGCAGCGGCGTGTGCTCGGCGCGCCAGGAGTCGGTGTCGCGCACCCCCCAGACGGTGATGCCGAGGCAGCGCGGGACGGCCAGGCAGTCGTTGGTCACGTTGGCGTAGGTCGTGCCCGAGGCGCCCTGGATGTCGAGCTCGGTGACGGCCACGTCGACGCCGAGGGCGGCGAAGTTCTGGAGGGTGGTGCGGAAGTTGGAGTTGTAGGGGCTGTCGCTGTTGAAGTGCGACTGGAAGCCGACGCAGTCGATGGGCACGCCGCGCTGCTTGAAGTCCTTCACCATGGCGTACATGGCCTGGGTCTTGGCCCAGGTCCAGTTCTCCACGTTGTAGTCGTTGTAGCAGAGCTTGGCGGCCGGGTCGGCGGCGCGCGCGGTGCGGAACGCGACCTCGATCCAGTCGTTGCCGGTGCGCTGCAGGTTCGAGTCGCGCCGGGCGCCCGAAGTGCCGTCGGCGAACGCCTCGTTCACGACGTCCCACTGGGCGATCTTGCCCTTGTAGTGGGTCATCACGCCGGTGATGTGGTTGTTCATGGCCTGGCGGAGCGCGCTGCCGCTGAGGTTCTGCATCCAGCCGGGCTGCTGGGAGTGCCAGGCGAGGGTGTGGCCGCGGACCTGCTTGCCGTTCTGCACCGCCCAGTTGTAGACGCGGTCGCCGGCGGTGAAGTCGAACCGGCCCTGCTGGGGCTCGGTGGCGTCGATCTTCATCTCGTTCTCGGCGGTCACCGAGTTGAACTCGCGGTTCGCGATCGTCGTGTAGGCCGAGTCGCCGAGCTTGCCCGAGGCGATGGCGGTGCCGAAGTACCGGCCGCTCTGCGCCGCCGCGCTGCCGAGGGTGCTCTCGGCGGCCTGCGAGGCCGGGGGAGCGACCAGTACGGCGGCGGAGCCGAGGACGCCGACGATCAGCGCCGCGCCCAGGCCGCCGATCCTCCGGCGGGCACTGGACGGGGAAAGAGTGGGTGAACGCATCGCTGGACCTCCAGGAGGGAATTCGCGGAATGGTTCGAACACGGCGGAAGGAATTCCTGTCCGCGACGTCCGCGCCCATGGGAAAGGGCGCGTTCCGTCAGAACGCGAGGAATTCGCGGGACCGGCACCGTGGTGCGGCGGCGAAGAAGTCGAGCCGCCTCTGGAATCAGTGTGAAAAATTCGCCATGTGCATGTCAATAGTTTCGAAGATGTTTCGAAGTTCCGAGGATGCGAAACATTTCGCTGCGGAGGGCCCAGTGAATCCAGGACCGGCCCGAATCGTCCGATGCCGGAAACGCGCACGCGAATATGCCGCCCGCCGGCGCCGCTACCGCCCCGATGAATTCCGCGGAGGCGGATACGTGAGGTCGAACCACGGGAAGCGGGCGCTGTTGGCGGACGGGCGGCCGTGGGACGTGGCGTAGACGCCGAGCTGGACGCCGGTGAACAGCGGGGCGAGGAAGGCGGCTTCGACGGCGGCCAGGTCGTGCCAGGCGCCGTCGGCCGTCGCGTAGGCGAAGGCGTGGTGGAAGCCGCGGACGCGGACCCCCAGACGCACGGGGCCCGGGGGGAGGGGGGGCGCGGGCCAGGACGGCGGGCCCGCGGCGGAGGACGACTCCTCCCGCGGTGCGGAGGAGCAGCAGGTGGGCGTCGTCGTCGAGGACGACGGCGAGGCCGGCCTCTTCGCCCGGCGCGGCGGGGGTGAAGTGCAGGGCGGTGGAGGCGTCGCAGTCGGGCTGCTCCTGGGGGCGGACCAGGAGGGAGAGGGCGGTGCGCTCGCCGAGCCGCCCGGGGAGGAGCCGGAGGTGGAGCCCGTCGCCGGTGCTCCAGAACGGGGCGCGGGGCGTGCGCAGGGTGCTCCACTCCGGGGAGAGGGTGGCGAAGTCGTCGTGGAGGGGGCGGCGGTCCCCGGTGTGGCCGACGGGGGAGAAGACCGGCCGGCCGCCGTCCCAGGTGACCCGGCTGAGGAAGGTCTCGCGGCCGAGGGCGGAGCCCGGGCGGACGCCCAGGAGCACGGCCCGCCAGTCGCCGGACGGGGTCTGGACGAGGTCGGCGTGCCCGGTGCAGGTGACCGGGCCCTCGGCGGGAGGGAGCACCGGGTTGCCGGGGTCGCCCCGGTAGGGGCCGGTCACCCGGTCCGCCCGGGCGGCCACGACGCTGTGGCCGGCTCCGGTGCCGCCCTCCGCGGTGAGCAGCAGGTAGGAGCAGCCGACCTTGTAGAGGTGCGGGGCCTCCGACCAGCGGGCCCCCGGCCGGCTGCCCGACCACAGGACGTACTCGGGTCCCGTGAGCCGCCGCTCGCGGGGAAGGTACTCGCGCATCCAGATCTCGGTGCGGCCGGCGGCCTCGTCCAGGACGCGGGCGGCGGTGAACCAGGCCCGGCCGTCCCCGTCGGGCCCGTCGTCGAAGAACAGCGACGGGTCGAACCCCTCGCCCTCCAGCCAGTACGGCTCCGACCACGGTCCCGCCGGGTCCGTCGCCGTGACGACGAAGTGGCCGGGCCCGTCCATCAGCGTGCAGACGAGGTGGAAGACCCCGGCGTGGTGCCGGATCGTCGGCGCGAACAGGCCGCGCGAGGGCCCGCATCCGTCGAGGTCGAGCTGGGACGGCCGGTCCAGCGCGGAGCCGAGACGCCGCCAGTGCGTGAGATCGCGGCTGTGGAAGACGGGAAGGCCCGGGAACCACTCGAAGCTGGACGTCACCAGGTAGTAGTCCGGCCCCACCCGGCAGACGGAGGGGTCGGGCCGGAACCCGGGCAGCACGGGATCGCCGAACGGCGTGCTCATGAGGCCGGGGCGCCGTCGACCGGCACGGACGGCACCGGACCGGCCGCCGGAGGACGTGCGCGGGCGTACGGAGTGCCGGAGCGGCCCGCGGAGGCGGGCGGCGGGAGGGGGACGCGCCGGGGCTCGGTCAAGGAGGGCTCCTAGAGGCGGGGCGGGGCGGTGGAGAGCCGGACCTTGAGCTCGGTCGAGAGCTCCATCCGGGGGCTGACCAGGGGCTGGCCGTCCAGCAGTTGGAACAGGGTGCGAGCGGCGACCCGGCCCATCTCCTCCAGCGGCTGGCGCACCGTCGTCAGCGGCGGTGACAGCCAGTCGCACATCGGCAGGTCGTCGAAGCCGACCACGCTGAGGTCCTGCGGAATCCTCAGCCCGGCCTGCCGGGCGGCCTCGTAGACGCCCATCGCCTGTTGGTCGCTGCCGGCGAAGACGGCGGTCGGCGGGTCGGGGAGGGCGAGCAGTTCCCGGGCGCACCGGAATCCGCCCTCGTGCTGGAAGTCGCCGTACCGGATCAGGCCGCGGTCGACCTCGATCCCGGCCCGCTCCAGGGCGGCCCGGTACCCGTCGATGCGGGCCTGGCTGCAGAGCATCTCCTTGCGCCCGCCGATCGTGGCGATCCGGCGGTGTCCCAGCTCCAGCAGGTGCTCGGTGGCGGCGAGGCCGCCGGCCCAGTTGGTCGCTCCGACGCTCGGCACGCCGTTGCCCGGCATGTCGATCGGGTCGATGACGACCAGCGCCGCCCCGGCCCGTTCGACCTGGGCCCGCTGGGCCTGGGTGACCGAGGCGGTGACGAGGATGACGCCGTCGCTGCGATGCAGGGCCGGCAGCGCGGTCCAACTGGACGGCGCCGCCTCGCCCGGCGGGACGAGCGACACCACGGTGCCGACGGTCCGATGGGCGCACTCGGCCTCGACGCCGCGCAGGATCTCCACCGCCCACGCGCTGTCCAGACCGCCGATGATCAGGTCGACGAGACCCGATCTGCGGGCCCTGCCCTGCCTGCCGGGCGGCAGGTAGTTGTGCGTGTGCAAAAGGCCCTCGATCCGTTCGCGGGTCGAGGGCGCGACATCGGAGCGGCCGTTGATCACCTTGGACACGGTGGCCTGGGACACCCCCGCCGCCGCGGCGATGACGGCCAGGGTCGGGCGCTGCTCGCTCAACTTCTCTCCTCTGCGCGGATGCCTTCGGCCGACGACAGGTATCGCAAACTTTCGACGAGTTTCCGGGCGGCCCGACGTGCTTGTCAACCCTGCGAACAGCCGCTGCCCGCAAATAAATTGGCGCGAGGTCTTGACCGATAAGCCTCACGTTCCTAGTTTGTGGCAGCGCAGAATTCGAGAGTATTTCGAAAAATTTTCGGGCGCGTCCGCCCCGGCATTCCCCACCCCGGAGGTCCCATGGCCCACACCCTCCCGAGCCGACGAAGCTTCCTGGCGCTCACGGGCTTGACCGCCCTGTCCGCCTCCCTGGCCACGGCCTGCGGGGCCGGCGGATCCGGCGGCGGGCCGGCGGCCGACGGCAAGGTGTCCTTCGCCTGGTGGAACATCGCCACCACGGAACCCGGCAAGTCCCTCTTCCCGCAGATCTCCTCGGCGTTCACGTCCGCCCACCCGAACGTCGTGATCAACACGACCTCATTGGAGAACGAGGCGTTCAAGTCCAAGCTGACCGCCACCACGTCGTCGGGGAAGCTCCCCGACGTCTTCCAGACCTGGGGCGGCGGCGTGCTGCGGCAGCAGGTCGACGCGGGCCTCGTCGAGGACCTCACCGACCTGCTCGACTGGTCGTCCGAGCTCACCCCGGTCTCGTTGCAGGCCTACCAGTTCGAGGGCCGGACCTACGGGGTGCCGTACGACATCGGCATGGTCGGCTTCTGGTACAACAAGAAGCTCTTCGCCGAGGCCGGGATCACCGCCCCGCCGACCACCTGGGCCGAACTCCTCGACGACGTCAGGAAACTGAAGGCGGCGGGCATCACCCCGATCGCCCTCGCGGGCAAGGAGAAGTGGCCCGGCCACTACTACTGGGCCTACCTCGCGATGCGCGTCGCCGGCCTCCCCGCGCTGCAACAGGCCGCCACCACCAAGGACTTCACCGGCGAGGGTTTCGTCCAGGCAGGCGTCCACCTCAAGGAGCTCGTCGACCTCCAGCCCTTCCAGCCCGCCTTCCTCGGCGCCGGCTACGCCACCCCCGGCGGGCAGGCCGCGACCATGGGCAACGGCAAGGCCGCCATGGAGCTGATGGGCCAATGGGGTCCGTCGGTGCAGAAGGACGCGGGCGCCGACCTCGGGGCGGACCTGGGCTTCTTCCCCTTCCCGACGGTCGGCGGGGGCGTCGGGAAGGTCACCGAGGTGTTCGGCGGTGGCGGCGGCTTCGCCCTGCGCAAGGGAGCCCCCAAGGAGGCGCTGGACTTCCTGAAGTTCTTCGTCCTGGAGAACGAGTCCAAGCTGCTGGCCTCCAACGGCTACCTGCCGGTGGTCAAGGGCGCGGAGAGCCGGCTCACCGACGCCAACAAGAAGGTGGTGGCCGAGAGCCTGGTGAAGGCGACGGGCTTCCAGCTCTTCCTCGACCAGGCGTATCCGCCGGCCGTCGGCCAGGAGGTCAACGACAGCGTCGCCGACCTGATCGCGGGCAAGAAGACGCCCGAGCAGGTCACCGCGTCGATCACCGAGGCTGCGAAGAGTGCCTAGCTCCGTGCCCACCCTGACGAAGGAGCGGACCGAGGACGCCGTGCCGGTGCGCCGCCCGCCCGCCCCGGTCGGGTCGCTGCCGCGCGGGTGGCGGGAGTGGGCCTCGGTCGCCTGGTTCCTCGTCCCGGCCCTGGTCCTCTTCCTCGTCTTCGTCCTCGCCCCGATCGTCGTCGCCGTCTTCACCGGCTTCTTCAAGTGGGGCGGGATCGGCCCCATGGACGACTTCGTCGGCTTCGGGAACTACACCCGGCTCTTCGAGGACCAGGTCTTCCTCGGCGACCTGGGCCGCGGGCTGTACCTGATCGTCCTGTCGGTCACGGTGCAGCTGCCGTTCGCCCTGTTCACCGCGGTCCTGCTCAACCAGCGGCTGCGCGGCCGGGCCGTCTACCGGATGCTGTTCTTCGCCCCGTACATCCTGTCCGAGGTCGTCACGGCGGTCCTCTTCACGATGGTCTTCCTGCCCGGCTCCGGCATGGCCGACCACCTCGCCGGCCTCCTGGGCCTGGAGGGGTTGCAGGGCAGGTGGCTCGCCGATCCCTCGACGGTCATGCCGACCCTCTTCGTGGTCATGATCTGGAAGTACTTCGGCTTCCACATGATGCTCTTCCTCGCCGGACTGCAGGGCATCCCGGCCGAGGTCCTGGAGGCCGCCTCCATCGACGGCGCCGGCGCCTGGCAGCGCTTCCGGCACGTGACGCTGCCGCTGCTCGGCCCGACGATCCGGATCAGCGTCTTCCTCTCGGTCATCGGCTCCATCCAGCTCTTCGACCTCGTCTGGGTCATGACCGCGGGCGGGCCCAACCACTCTTCCGAGACGATGGCGATCGCGATGTTCCAGTTCGGGTTCAAGCGCTACCAGGTCGGCTACGCCAGCGCCATCAGCGTGGTGCTGTTCATGATCAGCCTGGTCTTCTCCCTCTTCTACCAGCGCTATGTGCTCCGCCGTGACCTGAGCGGGGCCGTCACCTCCGGAGGCGCCCGGTGAACGCCCGCCGGACGGCACGCGGCCTCTCCCTGCACACGGTGATCTGGCTGATCGGCGCCTTCGTCGCCGTCCCGCTGATCTACGCGGTGCTCTCCGGGTTCAAGAGCACCGGCGAGCTCACCAGCAACCCGTTCGGGCTGCCGGAGGAGTGGAAGATCGGCAACTACACCGGCATCCTCGGCGACGGGATGTTCTGGCGGCAGATCGCCAACAGCGCCGGCATCGCCATCGGCACGACGTTCTTCACGGTGGCGGCCTCCGCGATGGCGGCGTTCGTCCTGGCCCGCTACGCCTTCCGGGGCAGGGAACTGTTCTACGGACTCTTCACGATCGGGCTCATGTTCCCGTTCGCGGTGGCCGTCCTGCCGCTCTTCCTGATGCTGCGCACCTTCGGGCTGCTCGACAACCCGCTCGGAGTGATCCTCCCGCAGGCGGCCTTCGGGCTCCCCATGACCATCATCATCCTGCGCGGCTTCTTCCGGACGATCCCGGCGGAGATCGAGGAGGCCGCCGTCATGGACGGCTGCGGCAAGCTCCGCTTCTTCTGGAAGATCCTGCTGCCGATGGCGCGCCCGGCCCTGGGCACCGTCTCGGTGCTGGCGATCGTCGCGAGCTGGAACAACTTCTTCCTTCCGCTCCTGGTCTTCAACGACCCGAAGTGGCAGACGATCCCCGTCGGCGTGCAGCAGTTCCAGGGCCAGTACTCGACCGACTACGCGCTCGTCCTCGCCTACATCGTGCTCGCCATGGTCCCCGCCCTCGCCTTCTACGCCGTCGCCGAGCGGCAGCTGATCGGCGGCCTCACCGCGGGCGCCACCAAGGGCTGACCCCTCCCTCACCCCCTCACCCGAGGAGACCTCGTGAAACGTCTGACCGCGCTGACGGCCGTCGTATTGTTAGCGCTCACAACACAGGCCGCGGCCGATCCCGCCGCCCCCGCCCGGGCCGCCGTCGACTTCCGCGCCCGGCTCCAGCCCATCGACGGATTCGGCTTCTCCATGGCCTTCCAGCGGGCCGACCTGCTGCACGGCGCCCGCGGCCTCGGCCCCGCCAAGCGGCGCGAGGTGCTCGACCTGCTCCTCAGCAAGGAGAAGGGCGCCGGCCTGTCCATCCTCCGCCTCGGCATCGGGTCCTCGACCGACCGGGTCTACGACCACATGCCGACCATCCTCCCGACCGACCCCGGCGGCCCCGACGCCACCCCGAAATACGTCTGGGACGGCTGGGACGGCGGCCAGGTCTGGCTCGCCAAGGAGGCCAAGAAGTACGGCGTCGAACGGTTCTTCGCCGACGCCTGGAGCGCCCCGGCCTTCATGAAGACCAACAACAGCGAGAACGACGGCGGCGAGCTCCGGCCCGAATGGCGCCAGGCCTACGCGAACTACCTCGTCCAGTACGCCAAGTTCTACGAGCGGGAGGGCATCCGGATCACCGACCTGGGATTCACCAACGAACCCGACTGGACGGCCACCTACGCCTCGATGCGCTTCACCCCGCAGCAGGCCGTCGACTTCCTCAAGGTGCTCGGACCGACCGTCCGCGCCTCCGGACTGAAGACGGAACTGGTCTGCTGCGACGCCGCCGGCTGGGACCGGCAGGTCGCCTACACCGAGGCCATCGAGGCCGACCCCGAGGCCGACAAGGCCGTACGGACCGTCACCGGCCACCGCTACAGCGGCCCCACCACGGTCCCGCAGCCCACCGACAAGCACGTGTGGATGTCGGAATGGTCGCCCGACGGCACCACCTGGAACGAGAACTGGGACGACGGCAGCGGCTACGACGGCCTCAGCGTCGCCGCCGACATCCAGACCACCCTCACCACCGGCAATGCCAACGCCTACGTCTACTGGACCGGCGCCTCCCTCGGCGCCACCCGCGGACTCATCCAGCTAGCCAATCCCGGTGACGACTACCGGGTGTCCAAGCGGTACTGGGCCCTGGCCGCCTTCAGCCGCTTCATCCGCCCCGGCGCCGTCCGCGTCCCGGTCACGCACGCCGACCCGGCCCTCCAGGTCACCGCCTTCCGCAACGCCGACGGCAGCCGCGTCATCGAGATCCTCAACACCGCGACCACCGGGACCTCCGCCGCCTTCACCCTGCGCGGCGGACACGACCGGCACCCCGACGCGTACGTGACCGACGAGACCCGCTCGATCACCCCGGCCGACGTGGCCTCCGTCCACGGCACCACCCTCACGGCCACGCTCGCCCCGCGCGCGCTGACCACCATCGTCCTCGACTGACCCCCCCAACCCCCGAGGAGCCACCCGTGTCCCTGTCCCGGCATCTCGTCGCCCTCTCCGCCGCCGTCTGCGTCGCGGCCGGCCTCGCCGCCGCCCCCGCGAGCGCCGAGCCCAAGCCCAGAACGCTCGGCGAACTCGCCAAGAAGCACCACAAGTACTTCGGCTCCGCCACCGACAACCCCGAATTCACCGACACCGCCTATCTGAAGCTCCTCGGCAGCGAGTTCGGACAGACCACCCCCGGCAACGCCATGAAGTGGTACGCCACCGAACCCCAGCCCGGTGTCTTCGACTTCACCGCCGGCGACGAGGTCGTGGCCTTCGCCAAGGCCCACCACCAGAAGGTCCGCGGCCACACCCTCGTCTGGCACAGCCAGCTCCCCGCCTGGCTCACCGAGCGCAGCTGGACCGCCGAGGAACTGCGCCCCGTCCTCAAGAACCACATCCAGACCGTCGCCCGGCACTACAAGGGCCAGGTCATCCACTGGGACGTCGTCAACGAGGCGTTCAACGAGGACGGCACCTACCGCGAGTCCGTCTTCTACAAGACGCTCGGCCCCGGCTACATCGCCGACGCCCTGCGCTGGGCCCACGAGGCCGACCCGCACGCCAAGCTCTACCTCAACGACTACAACGTCGACGGCATCAACGCCAAGAGCGACGCCTACTACGAGCTCATCAAGCGGCTGAAGGCCGACGGCGTCCCGATCGAGGGCTTCGGCCTCCAGGGCCACCTGGCACTCCAGTACGGCTACCCCGCCGGCATCAAGGAGAACATCCAGCGCTTCGCCGACCTCGGCGTCGACGTCGCGGTCACCGAGCTCGACATCCGGATGGAGCTCCCGGCGACCCCCGAGAAGCTCGCCACCCAGGCCGCCTGGTACGCCGACTACGTCAAGGCATGCCTGGAGGTCGAGAAGTGCGTCGGGGTCACCGTCTGGGACTACACGGACAAGTACTCGTGGATCCCCTCCGTCTTCCCCGGCGAGGGCGCCGCACTGCCCTACGACGAGAACCTGGCGCCCAAGCCCGCCTACCACGCGATCAGGAAGGTGCTCGGCGGATGATCAGGACCGCCATCGTCGGAACGGGAGGGATCGCCGGCATCTGCCACGTCCCCGCCCTCCGGGCCCAGGCGCACCGCGTCGAGATCGTGGCGGCCGTCGACGTCGACGCCCTGCGCGCCGAGGACTTCGCGGCCGAGCACGGCATCCCCGCCGTCCACACCGACCTGCGCACCATGCTCCGGGAGCAGCGCCCCGACGTCGTCCACCTGTGCACACCGCCGTTCCTCCACGCCGAACAGGCCGTGGCCTGCCTGGAGTCGGGGGCATGGGTGTGGTGCGAGAAGCCGGTGGCCCTGTCGCTGGCCGAGCTCGACCGGATCCAGGCCGCCGAGGGCCCCGCCGCCGCGGGCGCGGTGTTCCAGCACAGGTACGGCTCGGGGGCGCGGCACCTGCGCGAGCGGATCGCCGCCGGAACCCTGGGCCGTCCGCTGGTCGCCCAGTGCGTCACGGCGTGGTACCGCGACGACGCCTACTACGACGTGCCCTGGCGCGGCACCTGGCGGAGCGAGGGCGGCGGCCCGACCCTCGGCCACGGCATCCACCAGATGGACCTGATGCTGGACGTGCTCGGCCCGTGGGCCGAGGTCCGCGCGATGGCCGGCCGCCTCGACCGCGACGTCCAGACCGAGGACGTCTCCGCGGCCCTGGTCCGCTTCGAGAACGGAGCCCTCGCCACGGTCGTCAACAGCGTCCTGTCCCCGCGCGAGGAGAGCTACCTGCGCTTCGACCTCACCGACGCCACCGTCGAACTGCGCCACCTCTACGGCTACTCCAACGCGGACTGGACGTTCACCGCCAGGTCGCCCGGCGCGACGTGGGAACCGCCGGACGACCTGCCCAGCTCGCACACCGCCCAGCTCGCGGCCTTCCTCGACGGCTACGAGAAGGGGCTCCGGCCCGACCTCGGCCGGCCCACGATGGAACTGGTCACCGCCCTGTACAAGGCCGCCATCACCGGCCTGCCGGTCCGGCGCGGCGAGATCGACACCGCCGACCCGTTCTACGGCTCGCTCCACGGGGGACGCCCGGAGGTGTTCCGATGACGTTCGAACTCCGCCGGGAAGAGGACTCGCTGACCGTCCGGACGCGCGGGGTCGACCTCTTCCGCTATGTGCACCGGCCGGTCATGGACCCCTTCGAGGCGCCCAAGCCCTACCTGCATCCGGTGCGCACGCTCGCCGGCGACGCGGTCACCGGCTACCGGCCGCACGACCACCGCTGGCACAAGGGCATCCAGCTCACGGCGTCCTGGGTGTCGGGCCAGAACTTCTGGGGCGGCGGGACCTACCTGCGGGGCCGGGGCTACGTCGACCTGCCGAACCTCGGCACGATGCGCAGCCTCGGCCCGTCCGCCGAGACCGGCCACGGCCGCGCCGTGATCACCGAGGACCTCGCCTGGCACACGATGACGGGGGAGCACTGGATCGACGAGCGCCGCACCCTGACCGCGCGCGACGTCGAGACCGACTCCTGGACCCTGGAGATCACCACCGCGCTCACCAACGTCCACGACACCGCCCTGACCTTCGGCAGCCCCGGCACCCAGGGCAGGGAACTCGCCGGATACTCCGGCCTGTTCTGGCGCGGACCGCGCGACTTCACCGGCGGCCGGGTGATCGGCCCCGCGATGGGGGAGAAGGGCGACTGGCTGGCCTTCGTCGGCACCCACGACGAGGTCGACCGCGCCTCCACGCTCCTGTTCCACGACGATCCGGACGCCCCCGGCCGCTGGTTCGTCCGCAGCGAGCCCATCCCCGCCGTCAACCCGTCCCTGGCCTTCGACGAGGAACTGCCGCTGGCCCCCGGCCACACCCTGGCGCGCCGCTACCGGATCGTCGTCGCCGACGGCGCCTGGACCCCCGAGCGCCTGGCCCGTCACGTCATGGAGCACCCGTGGTGACACCGCTCCCCGGCGGCGTGGGCGTCTCCGGCCTGACCGTGTACGACTGGGAGGCCGCCGACGGCCTGTGCGGAGGCACCCCCCACATGCACCTCGTCTGCTCGGAGGCGTACCTCGTCATCGAGGGCACGGGCAGCGTCCAGACCCTCACCACGAGCGGCTACGCCGACACCCCGCTGCGCCCCGGCGACGTCGTCTGGTTCACCCCCGGCACGATCCACCGCCTCGTCAACACCGGCGGCCTGCGCCTCGTGGTGCTCATGCAGAACAGCGGGCTCCCCGAGGCCGGCGACGCCGTCTTCACCTTCCCCGCCCCCGTCCTCGCCGACCCCGACGCCTACCGGGCGGCGGCCGTCCTGACCGGGGACCACGCGGCGGCGGCGCGCCGCCGCCGCGACCTGGCCCTCGAAGGCTTCCTGCTGCTGCGCGAGGGCGGGCTCCGGGAGTTCCACGCCGCGGCCCACCGCCTGAAGCGCGAGCTCCTCGACGCCTGGTGGGTCCGCTGGCGCGACGGCCCGCTGGCCGCGGCCCTCGCGACCGGCGGCCAGCTGGCGGCGCTGAGGACGGGAGACCTCTCCCACCTCGACCACGGCGCGGTCGCGCGACTGGAGCGCCCCGCGGAACCGCGCTTCGGCATGTGCGGCCGCCTCCACCCCTACCCCGTTCCCCCGTCCCACCCCCATCCCCCGAAGGAGCTCTCCTGATGAGATTTCGCCGCCCACCCCTGGTCCTGGGGCTCGTCCTCGCGGTCCTGTCGTCCCTGCTGCTCGGGGCCACCCTCCTCACGGCCCCGCCCGCCGCCGCGGCGACCGTCGACACCAACGCCTGGTACGTCCTGGTCAACCGCAACAGCGGCAAGGCCCTGGACGTCCACAACCTCGCGACCGGCGACGGCGCCCGCATCACCCAGTGGACCAGGAACGACCAGAACCAGCAGCAGTGGCAGTTCGTCGCCTCCGGCGACGGCTACTACCGCGTCAAGTCCCGCCACTCCGGCAAGGTCCTGGACGTCCACAACCTCTCCACCGCCAACGGCGGCGCGGTGGTCCAGTGGACCGACCTGAACGGCACCAACCAGCAGTGGCGGCTCGCCGACAGCCCGGACGGCCACGTCCGGCTCGTCGCCCGCCACAGCGGCAAGGCCCTCGAAGTCCAGGGCGCCTCCACCGCCGACGGCGCCAACGTCGTCCAGTACGACGACTGGGGCGGCGCCAACCAGCAGTGGCAGCTCGTCAAGGTCGCCGGCGGCGGCACCCCCGGCACCTGCGCCCTTCCCTCGACGTACCGCTGGTCGTCGACGGGCGCGCTGGCGCAGCCCAAGGCCGGATGGGCCTCGCTGAAGGACTTCACCGTCGCCCCCCACAACGGGCGGCACCTCGTCTACGCGACGACGCACGGCGCCGCGGGCACGGGCGCGGGCTGGGGCTCGATGAACTTCAGCCCGTTCACCAACTGGTCCGAGATGGCCTCGGCGTCCCAGAACACGATGTCGACGTCCGTCGTCGCCCCCACCCTCTTCTACTTCGCGCCGAAGAACATCTGGGTGCTCGCCTACCAGTGGGGCAGGACCGCCTTCTCGTACCGGACGTCGACCGACCCGACCGACCCGAACGGCTGGTCGGCGGAGCAGGAGCTCTTCTCCGGATCGATCACCGGCTCAGGAACGGGCCCGATCGACCAGACGCTGATCGCCGACGACACGCACATGTACCTGTTCTTCGCCGGTGACAACGGCAAGATCTACCGGGCGAGCATGCCGATCGGGAACTTCCCGGGCAGCTTCGGCTCGTCGTACACGACGATCATGAGCGACACGACGAACAACCTGTTCGAGGCCCCGCAGGTCTACAAGCTCCAGGGCCAGAACCGCTACCTCATGATCGTCGAGGCGATCGGCTCCCAGGGCCGCTACTTCCGCTCGTTCACGGCCACCAGTCTGAACGGCACCTGGACGCCCCAGGCCGCCACCGAGAGCAACCCCTTCGCCGGCAAGGCCAACAGCGGCGCCACCTGGACCAACGACATCAGCCACGGGGAGCTCATCCGCACCAGCGCCGACCAGACCTTCACGGTCGACCCCTGCAACCTGCGCTTCCTCTACCAGGGACGCGACCCCGCCTCCGGCGGCGACTACGGCCAGTGGCCCTACCGGCCGGGACTGCTGACGCTCCAGCGCTGACGCCACGGCGCCCGCCCCGGCGCCACGGCGGCACCGGGGGCGGGCGCACAGGACCCGAGGAGGTTCCCTCAAGCGGCTTGCCCAGCACCTGACCGAGGGCGAGGAGGAGTGATCACCAGGTCTGTGCCGTCACTCCGAGCCGGCGAGGGTGGTCGGCGGCGAGCAGGCTGTCGGCGCGCGGGCCGGGGAGCCACGGAGCGGAATTGCGGAACAGGGAGCTCGCGCGGGCGGGACCTGCCGTCCTGCCCGCGCGAGCCGGGTGATCCTTCAGGGATAGAGGCGGGTCAACCGCCGCCCCGTCAGGGTCAGTTGAACTGGTCCGGGTGCGGGCCGGTGCGCAGGCCGCGGTCGAGGCCGGCGATGGCGGCCATGTCGTCGTCGGTGAGGGTGAAGTCGAAGACGTCGAGGTTCTGGCGGATGCGCTCGGGCGTCACCGACTTGGGGATGACGATGTTGCCGAGCTGCAGGTGCCAGCGCAGGACGACCTGGGCCGGGGACTTGCCGTGCCGGCCGGCGATGGCGGTGATCGGCTCGTCCTTGAGGACGGCGCCCTGGGCGAGCGGGCTCCACGCCTCGGTGGCGATGCCCAGGTCGGCGTGGACGGCGCGCAGTTCGCTCTGCTGGAGGCCGGGGTGCAGCTCGATCTGGTTGACGGCCGGGACGAGGCCGGCGCCGTCGATCAGCCGCTTGAGGTGGTCGGGCTGGAAGTTGGAGACGCCCGCGGTGCGGACGCGGCCGTCGGCGACGAGCTGCTCGATGGCCTTCCAGGTCTCCTTGTACAGGTCACGGGCCGGGGTGGGCCAGTGGATCAGGTACATGTCGACGTGGTCGAGGCCGAGCTTGGCGAGGCTGGCGTCGAAGGCGCGGAGCGTGGCGTCGTAGCCCTGGTCGGCGTTCCACAGCTTGGTGGTGATGAACAGGTCCTCGCGGGCGATCCCGGACTCGGCGAGGGCCTTGCCGACGCCGGCCTCGTTGCCGTAGATCGCGGCGGTGTCGATGGAGCGGTAGCCGGCCTCGAGGGCGGAGGCGACGGCGGCGGTGGTCTCGGCGTCGGGGACCTGGAAGACGCCGAAGCCGAGCTGGGGGATGTCGACGCCGTTGTCGAGGGTGACGGTGGGGACGCTGAGGGGTGCCATGGTGTGCGGGCCTTTCGGAGTTTCAGGCGGTGCGGGGGGTGAGGGTGTAGCGGACGGTCTGGGCGCTGATGAGTCCGTCGCGGAAGACGAATGTGTCGACGCCGTCGGTGACCTCGTGGGTGCCGGTGGCGGCGGTCCACTGGAGGAGCAGGACGTTCCCGGCGAAGATCGGGGTCGACTGCCAGTCGGCGTCCGGGAGATCGGCGAGCAGCTTGCCGATGCCCCGCCGTACTCCCTCGCGTCCCGTGAGGGTGCCCTCGGGGGTGAGGAAGACGGCGTCCTCGGTGTAGTTCTGGCTGATGAGGTCGAGGTCGCCGGTGCCGAGGCGGGTGCCGTGGTCGGCGAAGACCTCTTGCGGGGTGCGGCTCATCGGGCGGTCCCGGCCGGCTCGGTGAGCGCGGCGGCGGCGAAGGAGTGGTCCTGCTCGGGGGCGCCGCCGCCGACGCCGATCGCGCCGATGAGGCGGCCGTCGCGGTGGACGGGGATGCCGCCGGCGATGAAGAGCAGCGGCTTGTCGAGGGCGGTGGGCAGCGAGTGGAACGGGCCGTCGGGCTTGACCAGGTCGACGAGGTCGGCGGTGGGCGCGTTCAGCTGGAGCGCGGTGTACGCCTTGCGGGTGCTGGTCTCGCCGGAGATGAGTACGGCCTGGTCGTCGCGGCGGAAGGCGAGGAGGTGGCCGCCGGCGTCGAGGACGGTGACGCTGACGGTGACGCCGGCGTCCTCGGCGGCGCGGCGGGCGGCGGTGATCAGGGTCTCGGCGTCCTGCGTGGTCAGCGGGGCGACGGGGGTGGGGGCGGTGGTGGTGCTCATGAGGGGTCCTTCTGGTCTTTCTCGGAGGGTTGTCGCTGTGTGTGGGGGTCAGACGGTCGCCGGGGCGGGCTCGGTCGTCATGGATCCGGTGACGACGTGGCTCGCCTTGCGGGTGCGGCGGTCGAGGCGGGCCGCGAGGAAGGCGAGGAGCAGCGCGGTGCCGGAGAGGATCGCGCCGACCCAGTTGGGGGCGGTGAAGCCGAGGCCGGCGGCGATGACGACACCGCCGAGCCAGGCGGCGAGGGCGTTGCCGAGGTTGAAGGCGCCGATGTTGGCGGCGGAGGCCAGGGTGGGGGCGGCCGACGCCTGGTCGAGGACCCACTTCTGCAGCGGCGGAACGGTCGCGAAGCCGAGGGCGCCGATCAGGGAGAGGGTGATCGCGGCCAGGACCTTGTCGTGCGCGGTCGCGGTGAACAGGAGCAGGGCGGCGGTGAGGGCGGCCAGGGCGGTGAAGAGCATCGGCATCAGGGCGCGGTCGGCGAACTTTCCGCCGAGCAGGTTGCCGAGGAACATGCCGATCCCGAACAGGACGAGCAGCCAGGTCACGGCGCTCTCGGTGTAGCCGGCGACCTCGGTCATCATCGGGGTGATGTAGGTGATCGCGGCGAACACACCGCCATAGCCGAGGACGGTCATCGCCATGGCGAGCCAGACCTGCACGTTCTTGAAGGCGGCGAACTCGCGGCGCACGCTCACCGACTCCGGGCGGCCGGCTTCGGGGACGAGCTTGGCGACACCGAGGAAGCCGATGATCCCGAGCGCGGCGACGACGAGGAACGTGACGCGCCAGCCCGCGGCCTGCCCGATGGAGGTGCCGCCGGGGACGCCGACGATGTTGGCCACGGTCAGGCCCATGAACATGAGGGAGATCGCGGACGCCTTCTTCTGCGGGGCGACCAGGTCGGCGGCGACGACGGAGCCGATACCGAAGAACGCACCGTGCGCGAGGGAGGCGACGACCCGGCCGGCCAGCATGAGGCCGAAGGTCGGGGCGAGCGCGGAGAGTGTGTTCCCGACGACGAAGAGTGCCATGAGGGCCATGAGCATCTTCTTGCGGGACACCTTGGTGCCGAGGATCGTCAGCAGCGGGGCGCCGATGACGACGCCGAGGGCGTAGCCGGAGACGAGCCAGCCTGCGGTGGGAATGGTGACGCCGAAGTCTCCCGCGACCTGGGGCAGCACGCCCATGATCACGAATTCGGTGGTGCCGATCCCGAAGGCCCCGATGGCCAGGGCCAAGAGTGCGAGAGGCATGGAGACAGCCTTCCAAGTGATTGCACGGAGCGCTTACGTCGAAAGACAATAATTGCAAGCGCGGTATAAATGCAAGCGCGCGAAGCTCTGGATAGTTGTAGTCCGCGTATGCAACTATTGAGTCAGAAGGAGGTCGCCATGACCGCAACCGACCCCGCGCTGACCGCCCTGGCCCAGGGCTGGACCGCCCTCTCCCTGCTCCACGGGCGGCTCGAGGCCCACATCGAGCGCGCCCTGCAGTCCCGTCACGGCCTGAGCGTGCGGGAGTACTCCCTGCTGGACGTCCTCAGCCGCCAGCACGACGGCGAGGGCGGCCACCTCCAGATGAAGCAGGTCGCCGACGCCGTCGTCCTCAGCCAGAGCGCCACCACACGCCTGGTCACCCGCCTCGAGGACCGCGGCCTGCTCATGCGCTACCTGTGCCCCACCGACCGCCGCGGCATCTACACCGACGTCTCCGACGCCGGACTCGAGCTCCTCGAAGAGGCCCGCCCGACGAACGACGCGGCTCTGCGCGAGGCCCTCGCCGAGGCGGCCGGCGACGAGCGGCTCACGCCGCTGGTGCAGGCCGTCGAGGGCGCGGGCGTGCCGCCGACGGTTCCCGCGGCCTGAGGCACACGTCGGCCACCCCCTCGGCGCGGCGGCGCCGGCGCCGGCCCTGACGGGGTCAGTTGGCGAACCCGCCCTTGGGTTCGATGATCTCCAGATTGGTGCCGTCGGGGTCGTTGAAGTACGCGACCTTCGTGCCCAGTGCGGCTTCCGGGGTGACCTCGCCGGCGATGAACGTGTAGTCGTCGCCCAGGAAGTCGTAGCCGGCGTCCTTCATGCGCCGGTACACCGCGTCGAAGTCGTCGACCTTGAAGCACAGGTGCATGGAGCCGGGCCGGTTCGCCTTGCCGTTGGTGCGCTCGCCGACCGGGTCCTGGAACTGGATCAGGTCGATGCCGAGCCCGTCCAGGTTGATCGTCGCGTACCGCAGTTTCGCGTTCGGCAGTCCCTGCGTGCGGCCGAACGGCTCGCTGTTCATGGTTCCCTGTGCGACGGGCTCACGGCCGGTCAGGGCCGAGTAGAACGCGATCGAGGCGTCCAGATCGGACACCGAGATCCCTACGTGGGCACCCTGCGTGAGGTGCATCGGCGTGTCGGAGACGGCCATGGGAGTCCTCCAGAACGGGCTTGTGCGGGTATTCATCGCAATTCTTCCGAAAGTGATGCATTTCGCATCCTGCCGCGCGAGAAGACCGGGTCGGTGCGCCGAGCTGTCCGCATCCAGCCCTACGGTCGCGCCGGCCGCGGAACGGCCGCGATGAGGCAGGGCGCGCGGAGCGCTTGCTGCTCATGGTCACTCAGGTGCCGGCGGTCATCACGGTGAGCACCCGTTGGTGCACCCGCTTCAGCGCGGTGACGAGCGTGACGAGGATCAGGGCCAGGATCAGCACGGAGACCAGCGGTGGCAGCCACACCGCGGCGACGCCACCAGCGGCGAGGGCCAGGCAGCCGAGCAGGCGTGCGCCCCAGGCCCGGCCGGTGGAGACGTAGTACCACCAAGCCTGGGTGATCACGTACAGAATCGGGCCGCCGAACAGCAGGAGGGCGATCTCGGCGCTGCCGTGTCCAGTGGGGTGGCTGATCGCGAGTTCGGCCCCGACGGCGAGCGCAACCAGCCCGGCCAGCGTGGTGTACTGCCCGCTGACCGCGTGGCGGACCGGAAGGAGCGCGTCGTCCGTCGTCGTGACGTGCAGGGTCAGGATGTCCTCGCCGCCCTTGAAGTAGCTGGCGCACAGGCACACAACGGCCACGAACACTCCGAGTCCCGCGGCCACCGTGGCGACCTCGACCGGGGCGTCGGAGATCACCGTGCCGATGGTCAGCACGGTCTCACCGAGTTGCAGGATGATGAACAGCCGGATCCGCTCGACCATGTGCTCGGCGTCGAAGGTCAGGTCCCGGGACGAGAGGACGTTGCCGGGCAGCGGGTGGGCCAGCCACACCCCCGTCATGTCGACGAGGGCAGCCGCCGCCCACCAGCCGAGCCGCGGCCCGTGGTCCATGGAGGCACCGATCAGCCACAGCGGTACGGAGACCAGGGCCCAGGCCGTGACGCGGCGGTAGTGCCGGCGCAGGACCGGGGTCGGGGCGGCGACCGCGGCCGTGACGTCGGCCAGGAGCAGGATCGCCACCAGGGGAACCACGAACGCCCAGGGCCGGTCGCCGAAGGCGTGCGGGATCTGCGCGTTCATGAAGAGGCCGAGCCCCATCACGACGAGGACGAGCCGATGTGTCAGAGGCCGCTCGACATCGAGGAAGGTCGCGTCGAAGCTGGTCAATGCCCAGGTGGAGAGCACCGCGATCAGCATCACCGCGGTCTCGGCGGCCCCGCGCCAGGACAGCTCGTCGTGCAGGTGGTGGGCGAGCTGGCCGACCGCGAACACGAACACGAGGTCGAAGAACAGCTCCAGCGGGGAGACACTCCGGCGCAGGTTCCTCACGAACGATCCGCTGGTCATGGGGTGGCTCCGTTCGCGGAGGGCCTGCTGCCGGATGACGCCCTCCTCAGGCACGGCATGGATTCACGATCCGGCCTCGCCGCCCACCCCGCAACGCGAAGGTGCTCAGGCACGCCGCAGCCCGGGCACGCCGGGGGCGTGTCCGGGCTCGCGTGGTGCGGCGGTCGGGCCTCGTGTGCCCGTGGCGTCAGGCGGACAGGGTCTTGTGCAGGGCGTCGAGGCCGTCGGTGTAGATGCCGGTGAACAGGTCGACGGCTTCCTGCTCGGTGGCGCCCTTGGGGTGGAAGCGGCCGGACCACTGGACCTCGGCGACGTCGTCGCGGCCGGGGACCGTGTGGACGCGGAGGGTGGAGACGTAGCCGTCGACGGGGAAGGGCGCTTCGAGGATGGCGTAGCTGTAGTGGCGCTCGGCCTCGTCGAAGCCGACCAGGCGCTCGATGATGACGTCGCCGTCGGGGTTGGTCAGGCGGCGGACCCGGCCGCCTTCGAGGGCGGTGCTCTCGGGGATGTACGGGAGCCAGTCCGGGAGGGCGTCGAAGCCGCCGATCAGGTCCCAGACCCGCTGGGGGGAGGCGGGGACGACGCGGGAGACGGACGTGGAAGCCATGGTGGCGCTCCTGATGCTGTGGGGGGGGGTGTGAGGGTCAGGCGTTGTTCGGGAGCGGGGCGGCCGGGCTGACCAGGCCGGCGGTGCGCAGGTCGGTCCAGAACGCGGCCGGGACGTTCTCGTTCAGGGCGGCGGTGTCCTCGGCGATGCGGCTGGGCCGGGTGGCGCCGGGGATGACGGCGGCGGAGGCGGGGTGGGCGAGGGAGAACTGGAGGGCGGCGGCCTTGATAGAGATGTCGTGCTCGTCCGCCAGGGCCTTCAGCTTCCCGACGCGCTCGATGATCTCGGCGGGGGCCTGCTGGTACTCGAAGTGGGTGCCGCCGGCGAGGATTCCGGAGCTGTACGGGCCGCCGACGACCATGTCGACGCCCTGCTCCTGGGCCATGGGGAGCAGGCGGGTGAGGGCGTGCTCGTGGTCGAGGAGGGTGTAGCGGCCGGCGAGGAGGAAGCCGTCGGGCTGCGGCTCGTCGAGGGCGAGGGTCAGCTCGATGGGCTCGGTCTTGTTGACGCCGAGGCCCCAGGCCTTGATGACGCCCTCGTCGCGGAGGCGGGACAGGACGCGGAAGGCGCCGGTGCGGGCCTCCTCGAACTTCCCCAGCCACGCGTCGCCGTGGAAGTCCTGCGCGATGTCGTGGACCCAGACGATGTCGAGACGATCGGTGCCCAGGCGCTTGAGGCTGCCCTCGATGGAGCGCTCGGTGGCGTCGGCGGTCCACTCGTGGAGGATCTTGTTCGGGTTGCCGTGCTCGAACAGGCCGCCCTTCTCTCCGAAGTCGGGCACGTCGGTCTCGTGCTCGTCGAGGACGACGCGGCCGACCTTGGTGGACAGGACGTACTCGTCGCGCGGCTTGCCGGCGAGGACCTGGCCCAGGCGCTCCTCGGCGAGGCCGGCGCCGTAGAAGGGGGCGGTGTCGTAGAAGCGGATGCCGTGGTCCCAGGCGGCCTCGACGGTGGCGGCGGCCTCGTCGTCGGGGATCGCGCGGAACATGTTGCCGAGCGGGGCGGTGCCGAAGCCGAGACGGCCGGGAAGGATGTGCTTGAGCGACATGAATATGCCTTTCGGTGAGGGGTGCGGGGGCTGGTCCGAGTCCCGGCACAGAGGTGAGGCGCAGGTCCTCTGCGGGTGGACGGGCTCCGGCAGAGGTGCCGTGGCAAGGGGCGCACGAGCCGGCTTGGCAGGGCCCCTGCACGGCAAAGGTGATTGCGTGAGCGCCTTATGGGTTAGAACAATAATTGCATGCGCGGGCTAATGCAAGGTGGAGTGCCGCACACGCGGGCCGTCCACAAGGGTGATCAAGGTCCACGGAACGCCTGGCGCGGGTGCGCGTGATTCACACGCGGCAACACCACTGCGCCCGCCGGCCTGATCGCGAGACGTCGGAGGGCCGGCGATCGAGAAGGCCCAGCGAATGCCACTGGCCGCCCTCGCCCCGCCCCTGGCCGAGGCGGTGGAGATCATCCGGAGCAAGGCGTTCGCGATCCTGGACGGTCCCTCCTGTCAATCGACCGGATCGCCGCCGGCACCCCGTACTACTCCGGGAAACACAAGCGTCACGGCATGAACGTCCAGGTTCTCGCCGATCCGTTCGGACGGCTGTTGTGGACGTCCCCCGCCCTGCCCGGGTCCGCCCACGACCTGACCGCCACACGGACCCACGGGATCATCGACGCGCTCGCCGCAGCCGAGCTGAAGTAAGGCGTACCAGGGAGCCGGCCACCCCGTACGCGTCCCGTTCCGAGGCCGCCGGCTCAAGCGATGGAAGCGCCGGCACAACAGTGGTCACGCCAAGATCCGCTGCCTGGTCGAGCAGGCCATGGCGGTCCTGAAGAGCCGGCGACTCCTGCGGAAGCTCCGCTGCCGCACCGACCGCATCACCGGGATCGTCCAGGCCGTACTCGTCCTCCCCCACGCGTCAGCGTGAAGTTGGGAAAGGCTCATCGTCCCACCCAAGGCTTGGACGGCTGGGGCCGATGGCGCGCGACCCTCCAGGGACCGCAGAGGTCGGCGAACGGACTTCCCGGGTCCCGCCGCCAGGTCACACCCACTCGGCCCGGTGCTCCAGAGCCGTGACCGGCCGGAGGTGCGCCGGCTGTTGGCCGGAGCGGTTGTCGCAGGTGCGGCACACGGTCAGGCCGGTGCTCCATCCCAGCCGCGGGATGTCGCCGTGCGCGAGCTGATGCCCGTGGATGTGTCCGGGCACCGCGCCCCCGCTGCGTCCGGCCCGGCCGCGGGGTGGCCCGGAAGGTGGCGTGCCCGGTGCTCTCAGCCGGCATCGGCCAGGCCGCCCTCCGGAGCGGAGGGGCAGGCGCCTTTTCTCGTGCCGCTAGAAGAACCCGAGCTTCTTCGGTGAGTAGCTGACCAGCAGGTTCTTCGTCTGCTGGTAGTGGTCCAGCATCATCTTGTGGGTCTCGCGCCCCACGCCCGACTGCTTGTAGCCGCCGAAGGCGGCGTGGGCCGGGTAGGCGTGGTAGCAGTTCGTCCAGACGCGGCCCGCCTGGATGGCACGGCCGGCGCGGTAGGCGGTGTTCGCGTCGCGGGTCCAGACGCCGGCGCCCAGGCCGTACGGCGTGTCGTTGGCCGTCCGGATCGCGTCGTCGAAGTCGGTGAAGGACGTCACCGCCACGACCGGGCCGAAGATCTCCTCCTGGAAGATCCGCATGCGGTTGTCGCCCTCGAAGACCGTCGGCTGGATGTAGTAGCCGCCCTCCAGGTCGCCGCCGTGGTCCACCTGCCGACCGCCCGTCAGGATCTTCGCACCCTCCTTCTGCCCGATCTCCAGGTAGGAGAGGATCTTCTTCATCTGCTCCGCCGAGGCCTGCGCGCCGATCATCGTCGCCGGGTCCAGCGGATGGCCGGGGAGGATCGCCTCCGTACGGGCCACCGCGGCCTCCAGGAACTCGCCGTAGTGGCCCCGCTGCACCAGCGCCCGCGAGGGGCAGGTGCAGACCTCGCCCTGGTTGAGGGCGAACATCGTGAAGCCTTCGAGGGCCTTGTCGCGGAAGTCGTCGTCGGCCGCCCACACGTCGTCGAAGAAGATGTTCGGCGACTTGCCGCCCAGCTCCAGCGTCACCGGCTTCAGGTTCTCGGCGGCGTACCCCATGATCAGGCGGCCCGTCGACGTCTCGCCGGTGAAGGCGATCTTCGCCACCCGCGGCGAGGAGGCGAGCGGCTTGCCGGCCTCCTCGCCGAAGCCGTTGACGACGTTCACCACGCCCGGCGGCAGCAGGTCCGCGACCAGGCCCAGCCAGTAGTGCACCGACGCCGGGGTCTGCTCCGCCGGCTTCAGCACGACCGCGTTGCCCGCCGCGAGCGCAGGCGCCAGCTTCCACACGGCCATCAGGATCGGGAAGTTCCACGGGATGATCTGCGCGACCACGCCCAGCGGCTCGTGGAAGTGGTACGCCACGGTGTCCTCGTCGAGCTGGCTGAGCGCCCCCTCCTGCGCCCGCAGCGCCCCCGCGAAGTAGCGGAAGTGGTCGATGGCGAGCGGGATGTCGGCGGCGAGGGTCTCCCGGACCGGCTTGCCGTTGTCCCAGGTCTCCGCGACCGCGAGCGCCTCCAGGTTCGCCTCCATCCGGTCGGCGATCCGCAGCAGCACCGCCGCCCGCTCGGCCGGCGGCGTGCGCCCCCACGCCGGGGCGGCCGCGTGCGCCGCGTCCAGGGCGCGCTCGACGTCCTCGGCCGAGCCGCGGGCGATCTCGGTGAACGGCCGGCCATCGACCGGACTCGGGTTCTCGAAGTACCGGCCGCCGGCCGGGGCGACGTACTCGCCGCCGATCCAGTGGTCGTAGCGCGGCCGGTACGCCATCAGCGCGCCCTCGGTACCGGGTGCGGCGTAACGGGTCATGGGCGGACCTCCCTGCGGGTCGGACGGACGGTGCGCGCCCGCCGTCCCCGACCGGCGCTCACCGCCGAGTCTGCGGAAGCGGACGTTGCGACCCCGTTGCGGGAAGCGGACGCGGCGGACCCACGGCGGGGAGCGGGCGCGGCGGGCCCGTCACGGGGAGCGGAGGGGGCGTCCCCGGCGCGCCGGCGGACAGCTCCGCCTCCAGGGCGTCGAGCCGGGCCCGCACGGCCGCCAGCTGCGCCGCCGGCACCGCCGCGCACAGGGCCCGCCACACCTCCGCGTCCTCCTCGCCCCACGCGCTGTACGCCCAGTCCGCGAGGAGCCGCGGATCCGCGCGGGCCACCAGCGCCGCCCGCAGCCGGCCCGCCAGCCGTTCCCGGAGCCGTACGACCCCGGGCGCGGTCGACGCCGGCAGCAGCGGGCCCGCGTACTCCCCGGCCGCCGCCGCCACCGCCCCCGAGGCGAGGCGGCGGTCCACCACCGCGAAGTCCGCGTCCACCGGACCGGCGAGCCGGTACGGGCGCGAGCGCAGCAGCTCCGGACCGAGCAGGGCCCGCAGGCGGGAGAGCTCCGCGCGCAGCGTCACCGGAGCGACCGACTCGTCCTCGTAGAGCAGGGTCAGCAGCTCCTCGCCCGACACCCCCTCCGGGCGGTGCGCGAGCACCACCAGGATCTCGCTGTGCCGCCGGCTCAGCCGCAGCCGCCGCCCGTCCACCGCGAGCAGCGCCTCGTCCCGGCCCAGCGCGGTCAGCCGCGCCCGCCCCGGCCCGGGCGGCGGGGCGAGCAGCGCCAACTGCGTCTCGGCCGCCCGCGCCACCGCCCGCACCAGGCCGAGGCTGTGCGGGTGGGCGAGGCGCTCGCCGCCCGTCAGGTCGACCGCGCCGAGCAGCCGTCCGCTGCGCGGATCGTGCAGTGGCGCCGCCGCGCACGTCCAGTCCCGCACCGGCGGCCGGAAGTGCTCGGCCGACACCACCTGCACCGGCCGGTCGACGGCGAGCGCCGTCCCCGGCGCGTTCGTCCCCGCCGCCGCCTCGGCCCAGCCCGCCCCCGCCGTGAAGTTCATCCGCCGCGCCTGCCGCAGCGCCGCCGGGTCCCCCTCCACCCACAGCAGCCGCCCGCCCGCGTCGCACACCGCGAGCAGATGCCCGCCGTCCCGGGCGTCCGCGCCGAGCAGCTCCCGGATCACCGGCATCGCCGCCGCCAGCGGATGCCCCTCCCGGTACGCGGCCAGCTCCTCCTCGTCCAGCTCCGTCGGCGCCGCCCCGTCCCGGCTGACCCGCGCCCGCTCGGACCGCCGCCACGACTCCGCGACCAGCGCCCGCACCGCAGGCCCCGCTCCCGGCTCGCGCCGCCCGCTCCACCGTGTCGTCGCCTCGCCCAACTCGGCCTCCCCATCGAGGACGTACGCCTTCCAGGCGCACATCGTCGTGGCCCCGCCCACGGCCGACAAGGCCCGGAAGGGGCCGCACACGCGTCCTGGCCGGGACCCGTACGACGCCGCGCACACCGACCCCCCGACCGCCGCTCACGGCGGCGCGTGCCGGATGCCGCCGTCGACGGCCCCGGGGCGGACGGTCCACGGGGACGACGCACGGGCCGTGGCCGTGCCCCGGGTTCCCCGGACTTTCAGGCGAGGGCCAGGATCGCGAGGGCGCCGCCGAGGTCGACGACGGCGCACCACTCCGACCAGGCCCTCGGGACGACGCGGCCCGAGCGGTGGTGGACGACGTCCCAGACGCCGTGGGCCAGCCAGCCGACGGCGACCACCCGCAGCCCCCAGGTCTCGTCGACGGCCAGGGCGAGGAGGGCGACGGCCGTGAACGCGGCGAGGCCCGCGAACTGGACCGCCAGGACCCGGGACCCGCGCAGCTCGCCGCGGAACGCGCCGAAGAGCAGGTAGCAGACGGGCATCACGGCGAGGAGACCGGCGAGCAGCCCGAGGGGCGGCACGCCGTCGACGAAGGTCACGACCACCAGGGCGACCGCGGCGATCGTGGGCCAGCGGTGCGCCAGGCGGCGGAACGGGGAGACGGGGACGTCGTCGTGCGCGGAGCCGGTCGTCATGGCGGGGCTTCCTTCCGGGGCGGTCGCCTGCTCGGACCCGTCGGGTTCCCTCGGGCCTCCCGTCCACTGTCGGGCCGATGCCGGCCGGACGGAACAGGACGCCGCACCGATGTCCGTTTCTTTGGGGTGCGTGTCCTTCCTGTCCCGCCCTCCCCGGCTCGCCGAAGACCTCAACACCCTCCATAATCCTCGAAACGGACATATGGTCAGGTGGGGGCGGCGGCACGCCGACCGCCTCGTGACCGTCGATCCCATCGACTTCGCGGCCGGGAGGACAGGCAGTGGGAAGCGTCGACGAGGCGGCCGCCCGGCGGATGGCCGACGCCCTGTTCATCGAGCGCGAGTGGCGCAGCCGCAGTTCCTCCCGGTTCTGGACGCTGCTGCTCCTGGCGTCGGTCATCGCGGGCGCCGGCGTGGTCGGCGACTCCACCGCCACGGTCATCGGGGCGATGATCGTGGCCCCGCTGATGACCCCGATCCTCGGGACCGCGCTGGCCCTGGTCCTGGCCGACCGGACGCACGTCGTGCGCAGCGCCCTGCTCGTGCTCGGCGGCGCGGTGGCCGTGGTCCTCATCGGGATGCTGCTCGGGTGGGTCGTCTCGCCCCCGGACGCCTTCTCCGGCAACAGCCAGGTGTCCTCCCGCATCAGCCCGCGCCTGATCGACCTCCTCGCCGCGCTGGCCACCGGAACCGTCGGCGCCTTCGCCCTGGTCCGCACCGACATCTCCGACACCCTGCCGGGCGTCGCCATCGCCATCTCCCTCGTCCCGCCCCTGGCCGTCACGGGACTGCTGATCGCGGTGGGCCGCTACCACGACGCCGGGGAGTCCGCGCTCCTGTTCGCCACCAACGTCGCCGCCATCGTCGCCACCGGCACCCTCGTCTTCCTCGCCTACCGCGTCCGCGACGCGGCCGGCCGGGCCGGGCTGACCGTCGGGGCGTTCCACGGCCGCACCCTCGTCGCCGTCGCGGCCGTGGTCCTCCTCGTCGCCGTCCCCCTCACCGCCGGCACCGTCTCCGTCGCCCGCGACCACGCCCTGGCCGCGGACGCCGCTCCCGTCGCCGACCGCTGGGCCTCGGGCGGCTCCTGGCAGATCTCCTCCGTCGACGCCCGCAACGGCGTCCTCCTCGTCGACGTCCTCGGCCTGCCGCCCCAGCCGGCCCCCACCGCCCTGCGCGCCGCCCTCGACCGGGCCGGCATGGGCGACGCCGACCTCCAGCTCCGCCTCGTCGGAGGCCGCACCCACTGGTGCCCCGCCTCCTCCACCACCTGCACCGTGGAACACTCCCGCGCCGACTGACCGCCGGACCG
Source organism: Streptomyces sp. NPDC035033 (assembly GCF_040636735.1). NCBI lineage: Bacteria > Bacillati > Actinomycetota > Actinomycetes > Kitasatosporales > Streptomycetaceae > Streptomyces > Streptomyces sp. NPDC035033. The sequence goes on from NZ_JBEZUZ010000042.1 coordinate 28,016, forward strand.
CTCCGCCCCTCCCGCGGCCCGGACCCCGGCCGGCACCCGCGCCCACCGGACGACAGCGACGGTCCAGCCCCCGGGCCGGACCCGGGAGATGACCGTCGTACCGGATGAGTACGATCGCCCATACCGGTCTGAGTACGCGAGCGGCTGCCCGCCCGCGCGCGGCGCCGGAAGGGTGGGCGCATGCGTCGACGACTCCTGATCGTCCCCTTGTTGCTGGCCGCCGTCGGCTGCGCGCTGGTGCGGAACTCCGAGGACCACGCGACGGACACCGCACGGGAGACGGCCAGGAAGGCGGGCGAGCGGCTCTACGGCCAGCGCCCGCGCACGGCGGAGGAGGTGGGGCGCTCCGCTTCCGGCCTCGACGGGGTGGAGGTGCTGCGGGTGACGGGCACCTCGACCCACGACGGGGACGGCGTCGACGTGGTCGTCCGCACGTCCGGCACGGCGTACGACGACCGGTTCGACGCCCAACCGGTCACCGTGCGGCGCTGTTTCGAGGTGCGGGTGTCGCCCAGGTCGGAGTGGCGCGAGGAGCCCCGGGACGTGGACTGCCCGGACAACCCCCCGCTGACCTTCGCCCCGCCGCCCGAACCGCCCCCGCTGCCGTACGGGGAACTCTCCGCCAAGCTCCCCCGGGTGCCGAAGGGCGGCCGGGCGGACGAGGCCGAGGTGCGCCGCGTGGTCGCCGCCCTGGACCTGCACCCGGAGATCCGTACCGAGGTGGCGGCGGACGGCGACCGCGTCGGCGTCCTCCTGTCGCTGAAGGGCAACGGCTTCGACCCGCAGGACTGCCTCCTCGCCCGCGTGGCCCCCGGCGCCACCGAGGTGTGGACGCCGCCCCGGATCCAGCGGATGCCCGGAGAAGGCGGCTGCACCGTCTCCAACGCCCTCACCCCCCTGCCCCCGCCGCACTGACCGGCTCCCCACGAGGACCACGGCCGCCCGCCCGCGCGGGGCCGCACCGCCGGAACGCCTCCCGTCCCCCTCGGCGCCGGGGAAGACCGGGACGGCTCCGCGCTGATGGCGTCGCCCCGGGAAGAGGGGCGGCCTGTCAGTGGCGGCGCGTACGGTTCTGCGCATGACCGAGGGACAGTGGGCGGGTGTGCGCGAGCGGGTCGAGGCGGTGGGGGCCCGGGCCGGCGACGAGGTGTTCGGGGGCTCGGCGCACCGGTGGGTCCTGGAGGATCCGCTCACCCCGGAGGAGCTCGCCGAACTGGAGGCTCAGACGGGCGTGCGGCTGCCGGGGGAGTACCGGGACTTCCTGCTCCACGTCGGCGCGGGCGGAGCGGGCCCCGCCTGCGGCGTCTTTCCGGTCCGGCGCGTGCGGGGGCGCTGGCGCTGGGAGGGCGATGGCGCCGACCTGGCCGACCTGTCCCGGCTCGCCGAACCGTTCCCCGACCGGGGACCGGACCCCGACCTGCTCGACGCGCTGCTCTCCCGGCGCCCCGAGGAGGAGGACCACGACGCCGTCGAGGAGTTCGACGACGCCGTCGAGGCGTGGGAGGAGCGGTGGGGCGCGGTGATGTTCGCCCCGGAACGCACGGCCGGAGCCCTCGTCATCTCGCACCTGGGCTGCGCCCAGCGGGAGTGGCTGGTCGTCAGCGGCCGTCACCGCGGCACGATCTGGTCCGACCGCCGGGTGGACGACGTCGACCTCGCGCCGCTCCTCGACCGCGACGGCCGGCCGGTGACGTTCGCCCGCTGGTACACCGACTGGCTGGAGGAAGCCGAGCGCACCGCGCCCCCGGCGCCGTCCCGTCCCTCTACGCCGCCGACCGCGTCCGCGCCGACGCCCCCGGCCCCGCGATCGCCTTCTCCGCCCTCGCCACCACCGTGGCCCGGCACGCGCGCCGCCACCTGAGCGGCCGGCGTCGGCGCGCGGTCCCGCGCGGGTGGCTCAGAAGGCGCCGTAGTTGACTTGCCAGGTCGGCAGCCCCATCCGGCGCCACACCGCCACCACCCGGTCCCGGTCGTCGAGCGACACCCGGACCGCGTAGCGGTGGCGGACGTGCGCGTCGAACAGCTCGGCCTTGACGAGGTCGTCGGAGCGGCCGTCGCCGGAGGCGCGCATCCACAGCTCGTCGTACGGGACCTCGTACCGCTCCAGCCACGCCTCCGTCAGGGCACGGTGGTCCTCGCTGCGGCCGGACAGGAGCACGACGCGGTCCCGGTGCGCGTCGCGGAAGGCCCGCAGGGCGTCACGGACCGGCACGTTGAGCAGGTCGAGGTCGCAGCGGGTGAAGTCGTACGGTCCGCGGTCACCGCGCAGCGCCAGGGTGCCGTCGATGTCGCACAGGACGGCCGACGGCAGCGCGGCGTCGGGGACGTACGGGGTGACCGCGGGCCGGTCGTTCAGCCAGTCGGCGGTGAGCCGCCAGCCGCCGCGGACGGCCTTGGCGTGCTTCTCGGCGAGGATCCGGATGATCTCCTCGCCGACGGGCCGCTCGCGGGCCGCGTCACGGCGGACGCACTCGTCGGCGGGCACACCGGTGAAGTCGTGCACGACGAAGGCGGCCTCGCGGCCGGCCAGGGCCGCCTTCAGCCGCCGCGGGATGTGCGGGGTGAGGTGGGTGTTGTCGACGACGACGTCGAAGCCGTCGTCGACGGCGGCGCGCACGGTGACGTCCTGGACGTCGAGCACCGTCCGCTCGTGGGCGCGCGAACGGCGGTCGCCGCTCGGCAGGTCGAGCATGGCGCGCAGGTCGTCGAGGTTGACGCGGCGCATCCGGCCCCCGGAACGCTCCTGCAGGGCACGGGCGGCGGTCGTCTTGCCGGAGGCCGGCAGTCCGGTCATCACGTGGACCACGGGCACGGTCAGTTCTCCTCGTCGGTGGTGAAGGGATCAGCGGTCTCGGGGCGCAGGCCGCGCCACACGAAGAGGTCGGTGGGACGGCCGTCGAGCCGCAGGAACATCGCCGCCCGCAGCCCCGGATCGGGCAGCTCCTTGACGGCGCGGGCGAACGAGCCCCGGTCGGCGGCGAGCGGCGCGAACCGCTCGTACGCCTCGTCGATGGCCCGCGTCCGGGCGGCGAACTCCTCCTCGAGGCCCTCGATCACGGACCGGACCCAGGCGTCGAACTCGTCCGGCACCTGCTCCAGGAGCGCGTCCAGGGGCCGCCCGCCCCGCGCCCGGACGCCCCCGAGCTCCGCGACGGACAGGCCGAGGCCCTGCGCGAGGGCCTTGGCGGAGGTGCCGGCGAACCGCTGCACGCCGTGCCCGCGCCAGATGTCGCGCTCGGTGACCCCGGTGAGGACCTTGTGGAGCCGCACGTACTCGGCGAGCTTGGCCTTGGCGCGCACCCCGGACGCGAACCGCAGCACGAACCCCTCGGCGTCCGTGCCGGTGGCGGCGGAGCCGTCGGGCAGCGTGTTCGTCTCGGCCAGCTTGACGAGCGCCTCCAGCGGCATGGGCGGGTGCACGGTCACGACCGACCCGATCCCCTCCCACGCGGCCGCCGCCTCCGCGAGCCCGATCTCCGTGCCGTCGGCACCGAACGCGGCGAGCAGGACGAGGTCCCGCCGGTCGCCGTAGTTCACGACGATGCGGTTTTGCGGGTAGACGATCTCCATCAGGTACGTCACCCCCGGCACCAGCCGCGCCGTGTCGGCGGCGTCGAGCCGGCGCTGCGCCCAGGTCGCCTGGGCACTGGTGAAGGAACCCTTGGAGGCGACCCGCCAGCGCCCCTCGTAGTGGAAGACCAGCCCGAGGCTGCCGTCGACCTTCTCGTACACCTCGAACGGCTCGTCGGGCAGCGCCGGCGCGTGGGGCAGACCGGCCTCGTGCTCGGAGACGTTGAAGAACTTCGGCAGCGGAAGGGCGACGATCCGCCCGGTGCGGTCGTCGGCGACGAGCCCGCGGCAGCGGGTGGTGACGCCGTTCCAGACGCCTTCGTACTGACAGCTGCGCGTGTACGTGTAGAGGGACAGCGGCAGCTCGGGATGCGACTTGCGGGTCACATGCCCGGCCTCGACCGCCGCCGCCAACTCCTGGGGCGGCAGCAGCGCGTCGAGAGTCAGGTACGCCTGGCTCATGGGTTCCTCCCGGTGTCGAGAGGCTCATTCTTCAGTGCGGACAACGGCCTCGACCAGCGATTTAGCGCGCACCCGGCGCCCGCGCCCGCCGGACGCCCTGGAATGCCCCGACGACGCCTCACGACGCCGTGATGTCCTCGTAGAGCGTCTCCCAGCGCAGGTTGGCGCCGTCACGGCCGGCCCAGGACGCGGTCCGCCGCGCGGCGTCGTGCAGCTCCGCCGGCCAGGCGGGGTCCGCGAGCAGCCGGTGCAGCTCGTCCGAGATGTCGGTCACCGCCTGGCCCGCGACCTCCAGCAGGTGGCGGGTGAGCTGGTGGTCGCGCGGGCCGTATCCGACGAGCAGGTCGTACAGGCGGGAGCGTTCGGCGACGAGGAGACGCAGATAGGGGCGCCAGGGGTTCCAGCCGGCGTTCCGCCACCGCGCGGAGGCGCCGGACCGCGCCGTCGCCACGGTGACCGCCCGCTCCAGCAGCCGCTCGGCGTCCTTCCGGTGCCCCGCCTCGTGGAGGTCGACGCACAGCCGGGGCACGGTGTCGAAACGGCGCGGCCACACGTTGCCCGGCTGCGCCAGGCTGTGCCCGGACGGCAGGCACAGGTCCGGAGGGAGGAAGACGAGGGCCTCGACCTCTTCGAGGACGGGGCCGAGGTCGCCGGCGCCCGCCGCGACCTTCCCGCGCGCGTCGAGGACGGCCAGACGGACGCGCAGCAGCTGCGCCGCCTCGCCGGCCAGCATGACCCCCTCCTGCCCCGGTCGGCCGACCCCGGCGGAGAGCTCCGCGGCCCGGTCGACCAGGCCGTCCAGACAGGGCGTCAGGACTTCGCGCGCGCGGGGGAGGTCCCACGGGGCGGGGCCGGCGGCGAGGGCCTGGGCGACCGCCTGGAGCAGTTCGGTCTGCGCGGTGGTGCTGGTGTTCAGCGACTCCACCTGCCGCACCAGGTCCCCGGGGCTCCCCAGGGGCACCATGCCGTGGCTGATCATGCGCGCGGTCAGCCGGTGCGCGGCGGCGGCCGCCCGGTGGTCGTCCCGCTTCGCCAGATGGGCGGCGAGGGCGCGCAGGTGTTCGGGATGCTCGGTGGGCAGTCGCCGCTCGCTCGCCCGGACGAAGCCGACGACGGCGTCGGCGTTCCCGCGCTCCTCGGCGTCCCGGAGCAGCCACGGAAGGAGCAGGCCGGGCGCTTCCGGTACGCGGGCGACGACCTCCTCGCGGGGCGGTGCCAGCCGCTTGCGCGGCTGCTTGCCCCGCCGGCGGCTCCTGCCCTTCGCGGCGGCTTCCCCGGTTTCCCCGGTGTTCTTGGTGTCCTCCGCGGCCCCTTCAATCTCCCCGGCCCCCTCGGCCCCTTCGGTCCCCGGTGCTTCCGGGGCGGGTGCCGTTCCTCCGGCCAGGAGGTCGAGGGCGCGCACGGCGAGGTGGTGGCCGCCGGCCGCGGCGGCGACGGTCAGATCGGTGTCCCACGGAGCGGTGGTCCAGGGAAGGAGCGTGTCGGTGCGCGGCCTGGCCGAACGGGGGTCGTCGGGGAGGCACGCGGCCACCACGGCCCCGGGCAGGCGCCGGCCGCCCAGGACGCCCAGGGCGGTCAGCGCCAGGGCGGTGCCCGGCGGCCGCGGCTCCTGCCGGACCGCTTCGTGACCGGTCCGGTCCCGGCACCACGCGCGTGCGGCGCGCCCGGCGGGCGTCTCACCGGCCAGGAGGAGCGGGCGCAGGAAGTAGCGGGCCACGGCCTTGCGCGTGCCGTCCGTGGCGGCCGCGGCCGCGGCGTCGTCCAGCGCGGAACGCAGGAGTGCGGTGTCGGTGCGCGCGTCCGGGTGGCAGAGCTTGCTCGCCGCTCCGTGCAGGACGACGTGCAGCTCCCCGTCGGGCGGGCCGTCCGCCGGTCCGGTGAGGCGCTCCCGCACCGTTCGGAGGGTGTCGGCGGTGCGTTCGTGCCGGTGGACGGCGGCCCAGCAGGCCGCGGCGGAGGCGATGACCGTGTCGACGTCCTTGGAGATCCTGTCCGCCGCCGACATCCGCCGGGGCAGTCCGCGGCACAGCTCGCCGTACCGGTCCGGCCGGCGGGCGGCCAGGCCGGCGAGCGCGGCGAGCGCGCGCTCCAGCGGCGCGCCCCGCTGGACGAAGACCTCGTCGAGCATCTCCCGCATGACGGCGACGGCGGTGCGCGCGGTGCTCCCCGTGCCGTCCGCGCGGTCCGCGCCGTTCACGTCGTCCGAGGGGGTCCTCGCGTCGTCCGTGGCAGGCTCCGTGTCGTACGCGTGCGCCTGGCACATCAGGGCGGTCAGGTGCGGCGCGGGGGCGTGGCGGGCGAGCTCGCCGGCGTCGAGGCCGTACAGGAAGGGGACGACGACGCCGCGCTGCTGCTCGACGAGGGCCGTCAACGTGCGCACGACCAGGGGACGGAGCGGGGCGCCGCCCGTGTCCCAGACCGCCCGGAGGACCGTCGGCCAGATGTCCTCGGCGGGCCGGACGACGCCGCCGAGGGCGTCCATGTACTGCTCGGCGTGCAGGGTGCCGGTCTCCGGCTCCCGGACCACGGCGACCGCGTCGGCGACGGCGTCGAGCGGAGCGTGGCGCAGGCCCGCGAAGACGCGGAGGTAGGTGTCGCGCGCCACCGGAGCGGCGGCCCGGGCCACCTTCGCCAGGTGCGGGTACCAGCGCCGCGACTCGTGCGCGCGGGATCGGTCGGTGTGGTGGAAGGCGTGCCGGGCGGCCTCGGCGAGGTAGAGGTCCTGAGGGTGCCGGACGATCCGGCGGGCGGCGGCGGCCAGACCGGCGGGGGCGTCGGCGAGCCCGCGCCCCGCCGCGTACTCGCCGATGACCTGGTGGTGGAAGCGCACCCGCCCGGCGAGCCCTTCGCTCAGGACGCCCCGGCGGACCAGCAGCCCGGTCCAGCGGGCCGCGGTCCCGCTCGGCACGCCGCACCGGGAGGCGAGCAGGTCGCGGGCGTGCTCCCGGTGCAGTTCGGTGGTCCCCCGGAACAGGGTGGCCAGCCCGAGTTCGGCCGCGGCCCGCCCCAGTCGCCGGGCCTCCTCCGGCGCCACCGCGTCGAGGTCCGTCACCGCGTCGCGCAGGTCCCGCTCGACGCGCCGCTCCCAGTAGTCGTGGAAGAGCCCGGCGGCGTCGAGTTCGGCCACCTCGGGGCCGTGGGGGCTGTACAGGTCGAAGATCATGCGCAGGTGCAGCGGATGGCGGACCAGCCGGCTCAGGGGGAGGCCGCGGGCGGCCGCCTCGGCGAGCGCCTGCTCCATCCTCGGCCGGGAGCCGTCCTCGTCCCTCCGGGAAGGGGCGTACGCGCGTCCGTGGGCGGCGATCGCCCGGCCGAGTTCGGAGTCCGGGGTCCAGCCGCGTTCCCTGCGGTCGTCCTTCCCGGTCCCGTAGAGGCCGAGCGGGATGTTCGAGAGCAACGACGTGTAGGCGCCCTCGCCCTCCTCCGCGTCCCGGTTCCGCTTGAGCAGGCCGGCCTCACCGGACCGGCAGGCGAGCGCCACGGCGATGTTCCTGGACCGCAGGACGGTGATCAGCTCGGTGAAGTCGCGGGCGGTCTCCGTCTCGTGCAGCAGCAGGTCGGCGGTGTCCAGCAGCAGGACGATCCGAGGGCGCCCGGAGGCCGCCGCGCGCCCCCTCGTACCCGGGGCACCGGCCGGCTCGCCGGCGTGGGCCTCCAGCAGCCTGGGCAGTTCGTGCGGCCGCAGGTCCGGCTCGCGCCCCGCGCCGGCCAGCAGCGAGGTCGCGGACAGGACGACGACACGGAGCCCCGGACGCTTCGCCAGGGCCTTGTGCACGCCCCACAGGGAGCAGCTCTTCCCGACACCGGGCTCGCCCAGCAGGGCCGCGGCCTGCCCCGGCGCCTTGCCGTCCAGCTGCCGGTCGACGTGCCGGATCACCTCCTTCTCCGCCACGCGCTCGACGCGGACCTGCTCCAGCGTCACCTTGTCCAGCCCGGAGCCGAACGGGCTGACCGTGACGGTCCCCAGGACCCGCAGCACGCCGTCGTGCGCCCGCTTCAGCGCGGCCAGCTTGCCGGCGACGTCCTTCAGGGGCCGGCCGTGGGCGGCGGGCCACGGCCGGGGCCTGCTCGTCCGGTGCCGGGCCTGATCCTTGGCCGCCGCGAAGTCCTCGGCGGCCTTCGCGTAGCGCTCGGCCAGGACGTCCCGGTCCCCGAAGCCGCTCGCGCAGTCGGGAGAGCAGCCGGACCGCTCCTGCGCCACCTGGCAGAAATCCAGCCCGCGCCCCCTCGGAGCCACACCGCCGTTGCGGATCCACGAGGTGATCGTCGAGGCGCTCACCCCGCACCAGGCGGCCAGCTCCTTGTTCCGCATGCGGCGTCCCTCGAACCCGTGGTCCCGGTGCCAGGCCCAGTGCCGCAGCGCGTCCAGGAGCCACAGGCGGTCCTCGCTCCAGCCGCCGGTCTCCTCGGGCCACTCCAGCTGCCGGTTCCGCCCGGCGGGATGCCACTCCAGTTCTCCACCGGCCACTTCTTCGACTCCCCGAAGATCTGAAGAACAACCACTCAGCGTCATCGCACCAGGTCCGCAGCGTACGCGAATTGCGGCGACGGCGAACGGCGCCCGCGCCCGTTCTGCACAACTCGCCCTGACGGAAGCCTCGTTCGTGTCGGAACGACTCACACGAACGGGAGAAAGAGATGAACCTCGACGCACTGCTCGACCACGCCGGCGACTGGATCGAGACCCTGGCCCCCTGGACGGCCGTCAACCTCGGCCTGCGCCTCGTCCGGGACGTCGTCCGCTACGGCTCCCTGCTGTGGATGACCCGCGGCTGCACCCCCCGCGAGCGGGCCATGGCCCTCGCCGCCATGCACCGCCCCGGCCGGCGGGGCCGCCGAAGGAGGTGATCCGGATCCGGTGCGGGGCGGTACCGGAAGCTCCGCCCCGCACCGGACCCGCTGCCGGCGGCACCGGAAAGCCGAAGCGCGGTGGGGACCGGGACACGGCGGGTCCGTGCGGTCCAGGGGCGCTTCACGGCCCGCACCGTGCCCCGCCTGGCACCCGGGAGGCGCGGTCGGCGAGAGTGGGTCCCCACACGACGGAACGATCGGACCGCGGAGGACCGTGTCGGCGGCGGGGGAGGGGCGGCGACGGCGCCGCGGCGGCCGCCGGCGCTCCGCGGCCGGCGCGTCCGCGGGCGAGGGTGGGGAACCGAGATGAGTCTGCGCCTCTATCTGAACAGCGCCCGGCAGCCCCGTACGCCGGACGGGTCGGCGGGGGAGTGGGCCGGCTTCTTCGACGGCACGACGGAACTGGAGGCCAAGAACTGGCCTCCGCTGCTGTGGTGGGCGATGTTCGCCCGCGAGAACCTCGCGGAGGCGAGGATCGCCGACACCGAGGACGCCGGGACCGACGCGCACGCGGAGCTGCTGGGCGAGTGGGGCGACGCCACCTACCCGTACCTGGTGGTCGACCGGCGGACGGCGCTGGCGCGCCTGCGCGCCCGGCGCCAAGGGCTGGTCGACCGGCTCGGCGCGCGGTTCTCGCCTCTCTACGACGAGTTCGCCGCACTCGTCGACGCCCGGTTCGGTCCCTACGTGCTGCTGCGGACCGAGGCGTTGGCCGACGGCGGCGAGGGCGGTGTCCGTCCGCTGTTCGAGGAGACCCTGGCCGACCTGGAACGCCTCGACACCGGCGACGCCCCGGCGGCCGGCGGCCGGTTGGAGGGCCTGATCGCGGATTTCCACCGGTGGCGGCACACGGACCCGGTCCGGCTCCTGTCCGGCGTCGGCCCCGGCTGGCCGAGCGCCGGGCTGCGGGAGCGGTACGCCGACGCCCCGGCCGCCCGGCCCGCCGCCGGGGGCCGGACGCGGACCGTCCTCGCCGTCGTGCTCGGCGCGGCCCTGGTCGTCCTGGTGGCGGGTCTCCTCTGGCGGAGGTGAACAGGCACGGGCACGCCCGGAGTCCGGAGTCCGCCGCCCGGCGCCTCCGCGCCGGCCGGCCGACGCCCCTCAGACGGCCGGAGCGTCGGCGACGCGATAGCCCACCCCGGGCGTCGTCACGATGACCGGCGGGCCGCCCAGCTTGCGGCGCAACCTGCCGATGGTGACGGTCACCGTGTTGGTGAACGGGTCGGCGTTCTCGTCCCACACCTGCTCCAGGAGGTCCTCGGCGCTCAGGAAGCCCGGACTGGCGCGCAACAGCGCCTCCAGGACGGCGAACTCCTTGACGGACAGCTCCAGCGGCCGGCCGTCGCGCAGGGCGGTCCGGCGGACCGGATCGAGTTCGAGGCCCGCGGCGCGCAGCGTGCGGGCCCGGGCGGCCGGCCTGCGGCGGGCCAGGGACCGGATGCGCAGGATCAGCTCCGGGAAGTGGAAGGGCTTGGCGAGGTAGTCGTCGGCGCCGAGGACGAGGCCGCTGACCCGGTCCCCGGGCGCCCCGGCCGCGGTCAGCATCAGCACCATCGCGCGGTCGTCCCGCTCGGTGATCATCTGGCAGAGCGTGTCGCCGTGGAGGCCGGGCAGGTCGCGGTCGAGGACCACCACGTCGTACGCGTTGAGATCGAGCTTGGCGGCGGCGGCCAGACCGTCGTACGCGAGGTCGACGGCCATCCCCTGGTCCCGCAGCCCCTCGGCGACGACCTCGGCCAGCGACCGCGCGTCCTCCACGACCAGCACCCTCACCGTGACCGTCCCTCCGGACCGGCCGCCGACGACAGAGCCGCCGACGCCATCGCCACCGGGTGTTTCGCCATCGAGGACGGCATCGCCGGTGGCGGCGCCACCGACGGCAGCGTCACCGCGACGCGCAGACCGCCCGCCGGCCGGGCGAGGAGGGCGAGGCGGCCGCCGTGCGCCGTGACGATCGCCGCGACGATCGACAAGCCCAGCCCGGAACTCCCCTCCGGCCCCGTCCGGTCGGCGCCGAGCCGCTCGAACGGCCGCGTCAGTCGGTCCACCCGCTCCTGGTCGAGGACGCGCCCGCCGGTCTCGACGACCAGTCGCACCCGCGCGGCGGTCTCCTCGGTGCGGATCCGGATCCAGCCGCCCTCCTCGTTGTGCAGGATCGCGTTGTCGACCACGTTCTCCACCATCCGGGACAGCAGCGCCGCACTGCCCGCCGTCCAGGCGTCCGCCCGCACCTCGTCCTCCACGCCCAGCGCCCTCGCGGCGACATCGGCGGCCCGGGCGGCCAGCGCCTCCCGCACCAGCCCGCCGAGCGACACGGGCGTCCGGTCGGCCGGGGCGCCGTGCTGCGCCCGTGCCAGGACGAGGAACCCGTCGAGGAGGTGGTCCACCCGGTCGAGCTCGGTCCGCAGCCGGTCGGCGAGCGCGACGGTCTGCGCCGCCGCCCCCGGTTTGGCGACGGCGACGTCCAGCGACGCCCGCATCGTCGCCAGCGGCGTGCGCAGCTCGTGCGAGGCGTTGCCGACGAACCGGCGCTGCGCGACGAACGAGGCTTCGAGGCGTTCCAGAAGGCCGTCGACCGTGTCGGCGAGCTCCTTGACCTCGTCGACGGGCCCGGCCACGGCGAGCCGCTGGTCCAGGTTCTCCGCGGAGATCCGCCGCGTCGCGGCGGTGATCAGCCGCAGCGGGCGCAGGACCCGGCCGGCGAGGAGCCGTCCGAGCAGGAGCGAGAGGCCCGCCATCACCGCCAGCGCGACCAGCGAGCCGGCCAGCAGGCGCTGGTTCTGCTGCGCGTGCGCCTCCGCGAGCTGCCTCCCCAGCTCCTGGATCCGCTGCTCGGCGGCGAGGCCGGACCCGCCCGACGGGACCTGCCCGGGGATTTGCCCCGGACCCTGCCCGGGAGCGAGCGCGGTCACCCGGATCCCGGACATCAGGTACATCAGGGCGAGCAGCGCGATTCCGGACCCGAGGAACCCGCCGGCGTACAAGATCGTGAATCGTCGGCGGAAGGTTCCGCCCCGCAACTCGCCCACGCCGCCTCACCTTTCCGCTTTCCGCGCCCGGTCGGACCCAGCATGCCCGGTCCCGCCTAACAGCGAGGTGACAGCCGCCGTTCGGACCCCGTCATGACCGGATCGGTAGACCAGGACCATGTTTCCGACCGACGAACACCTCCGACGGGAGTGGACCGGGTTCCGGCGCGTGGGCAGGCTGGTCGCGATGGCGGCCGCGGCCCTGGCCGTCATCGTCCTGGGCCTGATCCAGGTCTCCGGCGACCACGCCTCGTGCGACGGCCCCTGCCCGGCCGAACCCACCGGGCCGGACGGCTCACTCGTCAACGACCAGTTCTCCTTCTTCCACCGCGCCCTGGGCACCGACGGCAGCATCACGGTCCGCCTGACGTCCATGGCGGGCACGATCACCTACCCGCCGCCGGACCACGACCGGATCGTCCCGGGACTGGTGCCGTGGGCGAAGGCCGGGATCATCATCAAGGACGGCGTCCGCCCGGGCTCCTCCTACGCGGCGCTGATGGCCACCGGCGGCCACGGCGTGCGGATGCAGTACGACTACCGCCACGACATCGCCGGCAGCGCCACCGAGGTCGCGGCCGGGACGCCGCGCTGGCTGCGCCTGACCCGGTCGGGCGACACCGTCACGGGCCACGAGTCCGCCGACGGAAGGAGCTGGACGGAGGTCGGGACGGTACGGCTCCCCGGCCTCCCCGAGACCGTGCGGGTCGGCCTGTTCGCCACCTCTCCCGGCGACCTGACGCTCCGCCGGACCGGCCTGGGCGGCGCCACGGAACAGGTGCGCTGGACCCAGGCCGGCGGCACCTTCGACCACGTCGCCCTCCGGGGCGCGGGCGCCGGCGGCTGGAACGACGCCGCCGTCGGCGAGCGGAACCGGACGGACTGGGAGAAGGACCACCTGGCGTCCGGGGCGGTGGAGAAGAACGGCACGGTCACCGTCACCGGCACCGGCGACATCGGTCCGGCGGGCGCCGAGGACGGCGCCCGCCCGATGGAACGCACCCTGGGCGGCCTGACCCTGGCGCTGCTCGTCGTGCTCGTGGTCGCGGTACGGTTCGCCACTGCCACTGCCACTGCCACTGCCACTGCCACTGCCACTGCCACTGCCACTGCCACTGCCACCGCCGCGACCGTCGGCCGGGCCGGGGCCGCGATGACCGACCGGACCGGGGCCTCGATGACCGACCGGGCCGGGGCCGCCGAGGGCGTCCCGGTCACCCGCTCCCGACTCGCGGCGAAGGCGGTCGTCGTCGCGGCCGTCACCTTCGGGACCGCCCTCCTCGCCCTGGGCACCGTGATCCCGGCGGGCGTGACGATCCTGAAGGACAACGGCATCCCCGTCGTCGGAGCCTCCGCGCTCACCGGCACGAGGGTCGTCGTCGGCACGGCCGCCGCCCTCGCCCTCGCCGCGGTCCTCGCCCTGGCGCTCGGTTCCCTGCTGCGCCGCACCTGGCTCGCGGTCCTCGTGGCCGTCCTGACGATCGCGGTCCCGTACGCCGTCACCTCCGTCCCCCTGCTGGCCGACGGCCTCGCCCAGTGGCTGTTGCGGTTCACTCCCGCCGCCGGCTTCGCCGTCCAGCAGACCCTCGTCGAGCATCCGCAGGTCACCGCCCACTACGCCCCCTCCGCCGGATACTTCCCGCTCCCGTGGTGGGCCGGGCTCGCGGTGCTGTGAGCGTACGCGGCGCTGTTCCTGGGCCTGGCTCTGAACCGCCTGCCGCGGGGCGACGAACGGGCAGGGCGGCCGGACGACCGGAGTTGACCCCTGGCGGCGCGGAGCCCTCTGGGTCCCGCGCCGCCACCCCAGACACCCCAGACACCTCAAGCACAACAGGGCGTGCGACAGGGGCATGGCGACGGCCCCGAGCCGTCCCGGACGAGGCCGGCCCGTCGGGCCGGGGAGGGCTACCCGCGCCCGGCGAGCTCGTCGAGGGCCTCCACCCACAGTCCGGGCAGCTCGGCGGCCACCGCATGGGCCTGGTCGTGGACGACCGTGAACCGAGCGGTGTCCATCGCCCGGGTGAGGGAGAAGTAGCCGAGCATGCCGGGGCTGTTCAGACCGAAAACGCTCGTGGCGAGCGGGGGAGCGCCCAGGACGCGGTAGGTGCCGTTGATGTGGATGTGACTGGCGGCCAGCCGGTAGTCGGCGCGCTCCACCGCCCGCCGGAGGAAGCGGGGCGGAAGCCGCAGGAGCGTCCTCCAGCCGCTCTCCCGCAGCCCGGACCCCTTGTGCGCGAGGGTCTGCCCGACCACGGACTCCAGCCGCTCGCCCGGCCCCGCCACCGTGCACGGCAGCCGCAGCATCGCCGGCAGGGCGGCGTTCCCCGGCGCGAGCCGCGCCTCCTGGACGCGGACCGACATCGGCATCACCACCCGCAGGTCCCCCACCCGACCCCCCTGCCGCCGCTGGAAGGCCGCGAGCGCGCCGGTCACCGCGGTGAGGTACACGTCGTTGACGCCCACCCCCCACCGCGCCGCCACCGCCCGCAACTCCCCGTCCGGGACGTCCTCGTACGCCGTGGCCACCCGCCCGCTCCGCGCCGTGTCGCACCCGGCGGGAACCACCTCGTGCGCGGGAGGCTTCCCCAGCGGGGACGCCCCCAGCCACGCCAGCGGGGCCCGCCCCGCCGCGGGCGGACGGTACGGGTACGGCCCGACGACGGGCTCGTCGGCCAGCAGCGCGGCCACCAGGTGGGCCGTGCCCACGCCGTCCACGACGGCGTGGTCGACGCGGAAGCACACCCGCTGCACCCGCTCGTCCCGGCACGTCAGCATCCGCAGGTCCCAGCCGGGCGCCGGACGGGCGGGCAGCGGCCCGCCCCACACCGCGTCGGTCGCCCCGGCGAGCCGGCCGTCCACCCGCTCCCCGGCGACGTGCAGTCCGACCTCGGGAGGGGCGGTCCGGGTCCATGAGCGCGCCCCCGCGACCGCCACGACGTTCAGGGCCTCCAGGCCGGCCGCCCGCTCGGCCACCCGCGCGCGCAGGTCGTCGAGCGTGAACGCCCCGGCGGGAAAGTCCAGGACGTGGCCCACCACCATCGGCGGAAGGCCCCGCGCCGGGAGCAGCGCGAACGCCCGGTCCAGCGTGTTCATCCTCTCCTCCCGGGCCACCGCCCCGGCACGGGACCCGGCCACCCTCTCCGCCACCATCCGGACCTGCATGGACCACCTCGTATCCGATCGACCGAAACCCGCCTGTGCGGCCAACGAGGCGCGTCGGCGAAGGGACACGGCGCCCCGCGCACCGCATCCGGCGCGGGGCGGGGCGGGGCCACGGGCGATGTCAGTGCCGGCCGTTACCGTTTCGACCACCACGAAATCTTCGGGGAGGGGTGCGCGATGGGCGCCAGCGGGTGGAGCTACGTCACCGAGTACGACGGGGACGTCGAGGCGGCCGTGGAGGCCCTGCACGCCAGGGTGTTCCAGGAGGAGTACGGGGACGGCTCCTCGTACGAGAGCCTGGACGAGCTGTACGAGGACGAGGAGTTCATGGGGACCGAGGGCACCCACACGATCCTCGACCTCGACAGGGTCGTCGCCACGGACACCCCGCCGTCACCCTCCCGCTCCTCGGACCACGGCACCCTGCGCCCGCTGGCGCGCGACCGGGTGGTGCACCACTTCGGCACGGCCGAGCCCACGGTCGAGCAGTTCGAGAAGCTCATCGCCGCCGGCTGGGCGGCGCGCCACGAGGAGTACGAACGGAGCCTTCCGGGCGAGTGCCGGATGCGGTGGACCGGTTACCACGTGGTTCTCCACTCCGGCGGCGCGCCCACCCACCTGGGCATCTTCGGTTTCTCAGGCGACTGACGCGGGGCGCCGGAAGACACATGGCCAGGAGCGGCCCCTGCCCGCGGCCCGGGCCCGCGGCGCGGCCGACGGCCCGGTACGGCACGGCCGACGGCCCGTACGATCCGGTGCGGCGCACCGACGACGAGGGCGCACCTGCCGGCACGCCGGGAACCCGACCCGTCCGCGGCGAGTCATGGTCTGTGTCGAGTCATGGTTTCTACGGCACGGGGCGGGAGCACGATGCACGACGAGCCGACATGGGCCGAACTCCTTCTGGGGTCCCTCCTCATCCTGGGCGTCCCCACCGCCCTCGTAGGAGTGGTGGTCTTCGCCCTCGTGGGACTGACGCTGTGGGCGACCGCGCCGGAGCGTCCCTGGAGACGCTGACGTCCGCGCCCGCTTCGCGCCGCCGCACGCGTCCGCGTCCGTTCCGCTCGCCCGCTCCGTTCCGCCCGCCCGCGTCCGTGTCCGGAGGCGTGCGAGGATCACGACATGGTCATGCCTACTCCTTCGCCCTCCGGCACGCGGCACCCGCCCGCGCGTCCCGCGTCGGCCATGTCCGTGCTGGCCGCGCTGCTGGACCGCTCGGTGGAACGGATGGCGGAGGCCGCGGCGGACGCCCGCCTGTTCGACCGGGAAGCCATTCGCGAGGCGTCGGACGTGTGGGACAACAACCTGTTTCCGCTGTTCCGGGCCGCGAGCACGTCCAGGGCCGGTGAACGCGACCGGCGGGCGACGGCCGTACTGGAGTGGATGGCCGGTCTCGGCGAGCGGCGGCGCACGTGGATGACCGAGCAGGCCGCGGTCGCCGGGTACGACATCGCACCGCTCCTGCCGCCACCGGAGCCGTACGTCCCGGGCCGCGACTACCGCGGACACGTCATGGCACCGCAACGCCGGCTCACGCCCCGGAACGTGGACGAGCTGCTCCCCGACTACGATCTGGCGACGGCGTCCGTCCGCCACCTGCGGGTGGAGCGTGCCGGTACGCGCCTCACCGCCTTTCTCCAACTGGCCGTCGGCCGCGAGTTCGCCGTCGAGGAGTCCGCGCCACCCGCCTTGCTGAACGTGTGGCTGGACGACGTCACGGACGCGGCCTTCGACCTCTCCGACACGCGGGGCGCGATCCTCGACCCCGGAACGCGGGAGACCGGGATCTCCCTGGGCCCGGCCGGCCGGCTCCGCGCCGCCGGCGGCGAGTACTACGTGGACGACCGCTCCTGGTACCTGTCGGCCGCCGGCCGGCGCGCAGACGCGGTCACCCCGCCCCGCACCGACGGGTCGGACCGCCTCCGCCGCCCGCCGGACGGAGAACTGGGCTCCGACGCGCATGCCGCCGCCACGCTTCTGCGCCGCGCCATGTGGGAGCTCCGCTCGGTCCGTTACGCCGAGCACGCCGGTCGCGTCCCGGTGCTCGCGCTCTGCCATGCCTTCTCCGGAGCGGGTGGAGCGATTCTGGCCGCGGGGTCGCGGCGGGGCGCCCGCCGTGAGGCGGCCTTCCGCGAGGTGATGCGCACCTGGCTCGACCGGAGCGACCCGGCCCTCACCCGCTGGCTCGCCACCGTGCTCAGGCACGACGTGGGCCGTCCGGACCTCATCGGGACGCTCCGGCTCCCCGAGCGAACGATCCCCTCCCTCACCGCCGGCCCGCCCGCATCCGGACCGCCCGAGCAGGCGGCCCTCGTCATGACGTCCTGGACGGCGGCGCACGCCGATCACGGGACGGAACGTCCGGCCGCCGCCCAGCTCCAACTCGCCCTGCCGCCCCGCCCCGGCGAGAACCCCGCGGGACCCTGGCGGCTGCGGACCGTCGGCTGTACCGAGCCGGACGCCTTCCACCTGCGCACCGACGCGTTCCAGGGCTCCGGGGCCCTCGTCCAGGTGGGCACGCCCACCGCTGCCTGCAGCCTCGGCCTGCACCAGGGAGCCCTGCTCATCGCGACCGGAACCGGCTGGAGCGCGTCCGCGCACTGACCCACGCCCGGTGCCGTCAGCGGCTTCCCGACCCACCGCCGACAGTGTGGTCACGCGCCACTCGGCGCCACGGACAGGCCCCTGGCCGCCCGCCTGCGCCGCCACGACAGCACCCGCTACTGAATCGGGGGCGGAGGACACCGGCCCCCGCCAGGGGATTCAGAAGCCTGCCGCTGGCCGGCGGGGCTTCGGAGCGGGGGCGAGAACCGGGACGACCCGAGGCCAGGAGCCGACTCAGGTACTCGGCGCAGGCCAGGTCCTCGACAACCACCAGGTCCCCGATCCGTGCCGGGGCCGCGCCGAGGAGCGCCACCGGTGGAGACCGTCACCCGCGCGGGAGGGACGGCGTCGGCCGCCCGGATCCGCGCCGCCCGCAAGGGCGCCAGGTTGACGTACCTAGAGACCCTAGGTTAAACCTAGAACTCCTAGGAGAAGAGAGAGGGAGAGGGTTCATGGCGCGGGCCGGGCTGACGGCGGAGCGGGTGACGGTCGCGGGCGCCGAGCTGGCGGACGAGGTCGGACTCGACCGGGTGACCATGACGGAGGTGGCGCGCCGGCTCGGCGTGAAGGACGCGAGCCTCTACGCGCACGTCCGCGGCCTGGACGACCTCCGGGGCCGGATCGCCCTCCTGGCGGCGGACGAGAAGACCGTCCGCATCGCGGAGGCGACCGCGGGACGGGCGGGCAAGGACGCGCTGGTCGCGTTCGCGAACGCCTGGCGGGAGTACGCCCACCAGCACCCCGGCCGCTACACGGCGACCCAGACCCCGATCGAGATCGACCCCGACCTGGCCGCGCGGGCGCCCGGCCCGCGACGCGCGGTCGAGCTGACGTACGGCATGCTGCGCGGCTACGGCCTGGCCGAACCCGACCTGACCGACGCGGTCCGGCTGCTGCGCAGCACGTTCCACGGGTTCGTCGCCCTGGAGGCGGCGGGCGGTTTCGCGCACGCGCGCCCCGCCCAGGAGTCCTGGACGCGCGCCCTCGACGCCCTGCACACGCTCCTGGAGCACTGGCCCTCCACCCGCGAAGGAGAATCCGCATGACCACCCCGACCATCGGCAGCCTGCGCGTGCCCGGCGCGACCCTGCGCTACGAAGTGCGCGGCCGGGGACCGCTCCTGCTGCTGATCCCCGGAGGAAGCGGTGGCGCCGCCGCCTTCGACGCCGTCGCCGACGACCTGGCCGCCGAGTACACGGTCGCGACCTACGACCCGCGCGGCCTGTCCCGCAGCCCGCTCGACGACCCCGGCGCCGAGCAGCGGGTGGCCGAGCACGCCGACGACGCCCTCCGCCTGCTGGACCTGCTCTCGCCCGACGAGCCGGCCCGCGTCTTCGGCAGCAGCTCGGGAGCGATCGCCGGCCTGCACCTCCTCACCGCCCACCCCGGACGCGTCGCCCGCCTCGTGGCGCACGAGCCGCCGGTCGTGGAGGTCCTGCCGGACGCGCCCGAACACCGCGCGTTCGTCGCACGCGTCCGGGAGACCCTCCACACCCAGGGCCTCATGCCGGCGATGGCCGCGTTCGCGGCGGGCCTGGCGAAGGACGGCGCACCCACCAAGTCAAAGGAGGGCGCACCCACCGCACCGAAGGAGGGCGCACCCACCGCACCGAAGGCGGCCCCGGCCGCCCCCGAACTCCCGCCGCAGGCGGCGGCGCGCGCCGAGCGGACGATGGCCGACCTGCCGTACTTCGTCGGGTCCATCGTGCCCCCGTTCATGACCTATGTCCCCGACATCCGCACGCTGGCGGCACGGCCGGACCGGCTCGTCCTCGCCGTCGGTACGGACTCCGAGGGCGAACTGCCCCACCGCGCGGCCGCCGCCCTGGCTGAGAAGACCGGCACGGAGCTCCGGCACTTCCCCGGCGGACACACCGGCCTGACCACGCACCCGGCCGAATTCGGCGCCTTCCTGGCGAAGGCGCTCCGCGCCTGACACCGACTCCCGCCCCGCGCCGGAGCCATGGCGCGGCCACCGGCGCGACGCACCCACCCCCGACCGCCCGCCCCACCGCCGCCGGAAAGAACACCGGAGGCTCCCGCGCCACTCCACCCGAGCCGAAGAAGGCCACCAAGAACTCGATCCGCAAGAACCCGATCCGCAAGAACCCGATCAGGCCGCCGCTCCGCCCGGATCTCGCCAACCCGAACCCACGCCCTCTGGACCGCGACAGGGAACCCGCGCTTCACTGCTGCCCCATGAGACAACGGAAGATCATGAGCATGATCGGCGGCCTGACCCTGGCCGCCGGGCTGCTGCTCGCCGCTCCTGCGGCGCAGGCGGACGGAACCCCGACACCGCCGCCCGAGTTCACCACCGACTGGCACGACCCGGTCACCGCCGCGCCGCCGGTCGCCGTCCCCGACACCCGCTCCTGCCAAGTGACGCTGGTCGAGACAGAGTTCCGCGACTTCACGCCGTACAAGGGGAGTTACGCCCCGCCGAAGGAGTGCGGCAACCGCTGGAACAAGGTGGTGCTCCGCCTCGACGGCACCGTGAAGGGCCGTCAGTACGACCGGCTCGGCCACCTCACCGTCGGCGGTGTCGAGATCTTCCGCACCTCCACCCCCGAGCCGTCGCCCGACGGCATCGCCTGGTCGGTGGAGAAGGACGTCACCCGCTACCGCGACACCCTCAGCCGCCCCCAGAACATCGAGATGCTCATCGGCAACGTCGTCAACGACACCTACACCGGTGTCCTCGACGTCAAGGTCACCCTCACCTTCTACGCGGCCCGGGGCGCGGTCGAACCGGCCGCTGGCACCCCCGACCGGGTCCTGCCGCTCACCGGCGCCACCCTCACCACCCCGCGCAACACCGAACGCATCCTCGCCGAGGTGTACGCCACCGGCTCGGGCGGCGGCTGCGAGGAGTTCTGGTACCTCACCGTCCCCGACGCCGCGCCCTACTCCTGCAAGGCCACCGACGGCCCGTACCGCGAGGTGCAGATCTCCGTCGACGGCAGACTGGCCGGCATCGCCGCGCCGTTCCCGCACGTGTGGACCGGCGGCTGGTCCAACCCCTTCCTCTGGTACGTCACCCCCGCGCCGCGCGCCTTCGACGTCCAGCCGATCGTCTACGACCTCACCCCGTTCGCGTCGCTCCTCAACGACGGGCGCGCGCACCGCGTCGAGGTGTCCGTGGCCGGCGTCCCGGCCGGACAGACCGGCTGGAGCGTCCCCACCAACGTACTGCTCTGGCAGGACGAGAGCAGCGCGGTCGTCACCGGAGCCCTCGACCGCCACGAGGTCGGCGACCTCCGCAACTCCGCGACGTACACCGCCGGTTCGCCCGACCGCCTGGAGACCACCGGCGGCCACACGCTCACCGTCGCGGGCCACCTGAACACCTCGCACGGCCGGGTCTCCACCACCGTCACCCGCACCGTCGGCCACCGCTCCGCGCACACCTGGGGCGCCGACGAGAACCCGGACGCGCTCGACGCGTCCTGGAGCGACGACGAGACGGTGACCGCCGGCCGCACCACCACCCGCACCCACCGCGCGTACACCATGGACGGCGAGATCACCGTCGGCACCGACAACCGGCTCCGCACCGTCCTGACCATCGGTGACCGCGCCTCCTCCGACGTCATACGGAACGGCAAGCGCCTCTTCTGGTCCCGGCTCGACGACACGTACACCGGCGACGCCTCCTTCACCCTCGGCGTCCCGCGCGAACAGCGCCGCGCGGTCGGCACCAGCACCGAGCGCTATCGCCTGTACTCCTCCGACGGCTGCTACGACCACTCCCTCAAGACCGTCCAGGGCACCCTCGTGGAAGACCTCCACCGCTGCTGACGAGAGAGCCCGCCGAACCGTCCGGGCCCCGCCACGCGAGGCCCGGACACCCTGACCCACCGTCAAAACGCAAAAGGTTCCCCGCGTGCACGAACGGCGAGCCGCAAGCACCCGGCACGGCCGGAACGCCACGCCACGGATGACCGCGAGTGTGTAGCGGGACAGGAGAGAACGCTCGCGGCCCGCGTTCTGTAGACAAGCTCTGGCCTCCGCCTCACCTTCTCCCTCAGGGCCTGCCCGGTGGATCTTGTGACCGCGTAACGTGCAGGCATGGCACCTTCACTTGAGCGTCCCCCCTTGCAGGCCGATGAACGCACGGCGCTCATCGGCTGGCTCGACCTCCAGCGGCAGATCCTGCGGTGGAAGTGCGACGGTCTGAGCGAGGCCGACGCGCACCGTTCCGTGATCCCGACCTCGCCGGCGATGACGATGGCCGGGCTGATCAGCCACATGCGGTGGGTCGAGCACGCCTGGTTGGAGGTGGTTTTCCTCGGCGGCGACAAGACACGGAATCCGTCCTTTGACGAGGCGGACGAGGGCGCCGAATGGCGGGTCGACGGCGTTCCGCTGAAGCAGCTGCTCGTGCAGTACGAGGCCCAGTGTGCCCGCAGCAACGAGATCGTGGCCGCGGCCTCCCTGGACGACGTCGGCCGCCACCCCGACTTCCGCGCCGGCAGCGCCAACCTCCGCTGGATGCTCATCCACCTCGTCGAGGAGACCGGGCGGCACGCGGGACACGCGGACATCGTGAGGGAGCTGCTCGACGGGGTGAAGGGGTACTACTAGATCGCCCCGGCGGACTGCGACCGGAGCCGAAGCCGGATGGAGACGACGGTGACGGTGCCGTGGAAGACGCAGGCGCGCATGTCGAACCGCGTTGCCACGGCCCGGAAGTTCTTGAGGGAGTTGATCGTGCGCTCAACTTCGTTTCTCCGCTCGCAGATCGACTTGTCGAAGCCTGCGGGTCGGCCGCCTTTGCCGCCGCGGGCCTGACGGTCGGCCCGCTGGTTCCCCGGTGCGGGAATGGTGTGCTTGATCCGGCGACTGCGCAGGTAGCTGCGGTTTCGGCGGGAGGAACGCGCTTTATCACCGCCGACGTGATCCGGCCGCGTGCGTGGGCGCCCGCCGCCCGGCCGACCGATTCGGATGCGGTCCATGACCGGGATGAACTGCGGGGCGTCACCCCACTGCCCGGGTGCGAGCAGCAGGGCCAAGGGGCGCCGTCCGCCCTCGCCGGCGAGACGGATCTTGCGGGTCAGGCCGCCCCGGGAGCGTCCGAGCCCCTCGTCGGGGCGGTGGTGCCGGGGCGTGCGTCTTCTCCCGGCACTCGTGGCGAGCTCCTGCGAGCCCCGGCGGCATGCTGGTGGGCCCGGCAGGAGGCCGAATCGACGCTCACCGTCGACCAGTCGACGCGGCCGCCCGCGTCGACGGCGACCAGGACGGCCGCGAAGAGCCTGTCCTCTGTTCCTTCCGTCCGCCGACCAGCGTCTGCGCCGCTCGTACATGGTCTTCCACTTCCCGAACGGCGCAGGCAGATCCCGCCATGGCACCCCGGTGCGCTGTCGACACAGGACCTGTTGATGATCCGGCGATGGCTGGCCCGGCGTCCGCCACGCTCACGCTGCCCCGACCTCGGCAGGTGCGGCTTCAGCCGGGCCCACTCGTCCTTGGTGAGATCTCCCCGCCCCATGACTACGCCAACGAGACGAGAGCACCGCGATCACAAGATCCGCCGGACAGGCCCTAAACTGCGTGATCCGCATCGCTCGGGGGGAACATGAGCTTCATACGCGAACGAAGACGCTCGGTCTTCCTGCTGCTGACACCGGCGTTCCTTCTCGGCACCGCGGCCCTGGCCGGGGTGGCGACAGGGGGCCAAGGCGGCCTGATACTGCTGACCTGGCCTCGTGAGCAGGCATTCCTGCTGGCCGGCACGGTTCTGATCCTCCTGGCCGTAGCGGTCCTGCGCGGTCTGACGAAGTCCCCGCTGCGCACGGCACTGGCCACCTTGCTGCTGCTCCTGGGCGTTCCGTCGACCTGGATCGGCGGAACTCTCGGCCTGTACGACCACGCCGAGCGGGAGGTGAAGACGCAGGCGGCACCGGGCCGCAGCGACCGCAGGCTGGTCATGGTGCAACACGACGACTTCGACCCCGCGCGCTGCCTCTACGTCCACCAGGACGGCCTGCTCGGGGAACGCCGTTGGACGGTCAGCTGCTTCATGGGCGAGGAGGACGGACTCCGGGACGCGGTGTGGACGTCGCCCGAGCGGATACGCATCACCGTGGACGGCACGCCACGGGAGAGTCACGAGGTGACCATCCTGCCGAGCGGTCAGCCCGAGAGGGTCCTCCTTTACGGCAGCGCGATCTGTCCTGGCGACTTGCGTGGGGACTGCTGGAGTCCCTGAGCCCGCGGGAAGGCATCGACCCCAGTGGCACGCCACCGGACACCTCCCGCGCCGGGCACGCCGAACAGCCGCTGCCGCCCGCCCGCCGGATTTCGCCCCCACGCCCGGCCGGCCCGTAAAGCGCGAACGGCGCGGTCGTCCGAAAGAAACCGTCCAGGGCTTGTCCGGACGGCCCCCGCCCTGAGGGAAACGGCGCCCAGACCCCAGACCCCAGGCCCCAGGCCCCAGGAATCTCGTTGTCGAAGGTCCTGCCGAGTGAGGTAGAAGGGCGGCATGGACACCGCCGTACTCGAGCAGATGCTGGACGAGACCTTCGATCTCGCTGTCGTGCACCACGGATACACCGACTACATGCGCGACTACGAGGTCATCGTCCACGCGACGGCCGATCCCCGTACCGGCATCGCCCCGTCCCACCTGCGGTATCTCTTCCGGTACTGCGTCGAGGCCCGGTGCGAGACGTCGGTGCCGGCGGAGATCTGGCAGGTCTCCTTGGACGACCGGCTCATCGACCACGAAACCGGTGTCGACCTCGACGGATACGTCTGGGGCGTGAAGTGGCACGCCCTGTACCCGGGAGCCAGACTCCTTCCCGAGTCCGAGGCGACCCGCCGCTGGTCGAAAGCCCTCGGGATCGACTTCCACGAGGTGCGCATCGAAACCAACGCGCACAACGTGACCTTGCTCTTCTCCGACCTCCAGGTGAGCGAGGTACCGGCCGGATACGCACCCTTCGTCACGGAATGACGGCCGCAGCGGTTCCCGCCGACCAGCAACAGGCGCTGCGGCAGACGGCGGGACCACCAGCAGGCGATCGACGGATTCCGCACCGGGCGCAGATGGGGGGTACAGCGGAAGGAAACGCCGTAGCCCGGGTGATCCCGCGAGCCGCGATGTGCCCTGCGGCGTCGGCGGTCGTACTGTCGAACCCGGCACGGAGGAGGACCGCTGATGCGCAAAGTGACCTATTCGATGAACGTTTCCCTCGACGGCTACATCGTCGGACCGGACGGCGGCTTCGACTGGTCGGAGCCTGACGCGGAGGTCTTTCGCTTCTGGATCGATGAGCTCCGCGACATCGGCGTCCACCTGCTGGGGCGACGGCTGTACGAGACGATGCTGTACTGGGAGACCGCCGACCAGGATCCATCGCTCGGCGCCGCGGAGCGCGAGTGGACCGCGCTCTGGAACCCGCTTCCCAAGGTGGTGTTCTCCACCACGCTGTCGGCGGTGCAGGGCAATGCACGCCTGGTCTCCGGCGGTCTGGCGGAGGAGATCGAGCGCTTGCGGGCCGAGCAGGCGGAGGGCGACATCGCGATCGGAGGCGCGAGCCTCGCCGCAGAGGCGGCCGAGGCGGGTCTGATCGACGAGTACCGGGTCGTGTTCTACCCGGTACTCGTCGGCGGCGGCATCCCGTTCTTCCCCCAGCACGAACGCCGAGTGGACCTCGAACTCGTCGAGACCCGCACCTTCAACTCGGGAGTCGTCTACCTCCGCTACCGCGTAGCGCGCTGACCGCCCGTTTCGGAACGGGGCGACCGCGGCCCTCGTACTCGGCGATCCAGATCGGCAAGGCTCCCGGACGCGTACTGATCCTGCCCCTGCCGACCTGCTCCCGAACGGTACCGCCGCTGCCCCAGACGGCCCCACCACGCACCCACCGGCGACGAACCGCCGCATCGAGGCCCCACGGTGGCCGACCCGTACTCGAGGGACGACGTCCCGTGGGGCAAGCGGGACCGTCAGGCGGGGTGGGACAGGAAAAGAACCAGGTGAGGGATCCGACGTACGAGAGGCCGGGTCCGTGCGAGAGGCCGGGTCACGGAGAGGGCGGCCGTCGGAGATCGGTCTCTGGTTTCGGCGGGTACTCGACCCGTTCGGCCTCCCAGTACCAGTCTTCTCCCCGGTGGACCTCCCGGCCGGGAAGAGGGTTCGGCCCACCGTCCCGGCCCGCATGCCAGTGAATGAAAGCGACCACCGCGACGAAGAAGAGGACCATGCCGAGGACGGTCCACGCCGCCGGATCGCCTTCGGCAAGCCGCGGCCCACCCGTGGTCCAGAGATAACGCCCGAACCGCCAGACCGCCATCACCAACACATACCCGAGCCCCAGGCCAAAAGGCAGGAAGACCACCCCGACGGCCAGGCACCCCACGTCCACACGCCCACGACTCATCGCCAACCCCCGTCGCCCCGTTCGGTGTTGCCAGGGCGGGCATACCCCACCCCGGCACGCCCGACACCGGCAACGCGATGTCGTGAAGAAGACATCGCGCCGATCAGAAGCTCTGCTGTCCCCACGGGGCACTGTCGGTGTGCGTAGGAACGTGGTTACGGCCGGAGTCCCGTTCCCACCTGCGACGATGGCTACGCGAGCGTGGTACCACCCACCGCATCGCCCGCAAGAGCGTCGAGTCCTCGCAGCGACTGGGCCGCCATCGCCGGACCATCGAGCGCACCATCATGGCCTGGCCCGCCGGCTGCCGACGACTCCACCGCCGCTACGAACGCAAAGCGGCACCCTTTCTCGCCTTTGCCGCCGTCGCCTGCACCCTCATCTGCTACCGCAGACTCGGCGGCCTCCCTCCTCGGTAATTCGATGGCGCCCGCGAAGGGGTGTGATCACCCTGATCAAGTGACAGAACCCAAGCATCAGATCCGAGCCCTTCACACGGACGCCACGGTCACCGTCTACCAGGCGTACTCGCCGGAGATCGGTCCGGCGGCGGCCCGGGACGATCGCTTCCCAGCAGTGTGGAAGCGGGACCGGATGACGTGGATCAAGCCGTCGTTCCTGTGGATGATGTACCGCTGCGGATGGGGCACCAAGGAAGGTCAGGAGCACGTCCTCGCCGTCGAGATCACCCGGGAAGGCTTCGAGTGGGCACTGCGGCACGCCTGCCTGTCGCACTATGAGCGCGGACTCCACACCGACCACGACACGTGGAGGCGCCGGCTGAAGCGGGCCCCTGCCCGCGTGCAATGGGACCCCGAACGCGACCTGCGTCTCCAGCCGCTTCCCCACCGAACACTCCAGCTCGGCCTGGCCGGTGAAGCCGCCCGCCTCTACGCCGACGAGTGGATCGTCTCCATCACCGACGTCACAGCGCCGGCCCGCCTGGTGCATGCCCATGTGCAGGACGGAGACCTGGACGCCGCCCAGCGACTCCTACCGCATGAACGCCCCTACCCCGTGAGTGACGAGGTTCTGGCTCACCTGTACCGGTAGCTACGAGCACCGAAGGAGATGACGTCCGACGTCTGAGGGCCGCCCCGCGAAGATCTTGGCTCCGAGCGCGGAGCGGCCTGCGGAGCCGGCGAGGCGTTCAGACGGTGGTTCGTGAGGTGTCCAGGGACCGGGCGAAGTCGGCGAGTGTGTGGAAGTCGTTCTCCCGGAGGCCGATCCGGGGGTTGACGTGGTGGAGGAGACCGGGCCCTGGGTGGTGGGCGGTCACGTAGGTCTGGTCCGGCTCGCTCTGCTCGTCGTCCACCCAGGCGAAAGGACGGCCGCCCGCGTAGTCCACCAGCGGTCCGGTCTTCCAGTGGACTCCATCAGGGCGTTCTTGGAGGAGGACGTCGCCGAAGTCCACGAAGGGAAGTTCCGGAAGGCCGAGGACCGGTGCGATCCACCGGTTGGCGTCGTCCATCCAGGTGGTGGCCCAGCACAGCTCGAAGCCGAGCCGGAGCAGGATTCGCCCATGGTCCGGGTTGAGCCAGACCCGCAGGGGGCGTCGTCGGGACGACAGGCCGCTGGTTTCCTGCCGGGTGTCGCTCCGGGGGACCCGGAGCGTGGTGTAGCCGTCGGGACGCCTCTCCGGCTTGGCCGCGTAGGGGTTGAGCGGCCCGTCCACGTCGAGGAACAGCAGAGGTCGGTTCATGGCTCCCCCGGTTTTGCTCACTGTGGACCGCCTTCGTGACGGCCGCTTCAAGGGGCCGGTGTCCGCCACGCGGTCGATCTGCTGCGGACCCGGATCCTCATCGCGTCGTGGCCTTCCGGTCCGCGCCGCCTGTCAGGGCTGCTCATCCTAGGCGCTCTTGAACGGGACCGTTCCGGCGAGCGGTTTCTCGGTCCGTCTGGAAGCCCCGAGCGGCTGGGCGGGATCCGCTGGGCCGAGACACAGCCGGTACGAGGGGTCCGTGAGGTCTGGCTGCACGTTGCTCTCGACTGCGGATTCCCGACCGGTGACCTGTATTCGCTGTCACCGTTGTCCGGAAGCGACGGCGAGGACCCTGGTCGGAGCCGTCCTCAGAGATCTCCGTCACCTTCCTCCAGAACGTGGCAGCCGGCCTTCCTCGTGCAGCAGAGCCATAGCCTGGAGATCGTTCCTCACCATCACCTGGGCCAGCCTGCCCGCGGCCCTCATCACCGAGCTCCACCCCGGAGCGTCCAGGTACTCCTCGTCCCGCGCGTCGCGGCCCACCGCGTCCTGTACGGCTGAGTACGCCTCACCCAACTTCTTCGTGAGAGCGACTTCCTCCTCGGTGCGCAGGCTCTTTCCCAGCCAGGGGGCCGGGTCGTCCGCGTTGCAGAAGTCATCGAACAGGACATGGACCACGTGGTCCACGTTCTCGAACTTCTCCGGGTCCAGCCACACGTCCCGTTGCCACGAAGGACTGGCAAGGGCGAGTACCGCCGGCACAACGTGCAGCCGGAACACCGGGAACTCAATGCCGTGATCAGTCACATCGCGAGCCTACTGGCGTCCCCTGCCCCGTACGGATGAACGTGGGCAGCTTTCACGGCTCCTGAACCGGGCCGAGGGCGTCCGGGCTCAGGCCGGAGCGAGGACGGTGTTCGCCCTCGTACCCGGGGAGGACGGTGTTCGCCCCGTACCCTGGGCCGACGCCGAGAGCCCCGTGAACCCGACCTCGATCGCGCGCAGCCCTCCTCCGGCCGGCCGCAGGAGGGCATCCCGACAGGCCGTTGCTCCGACCGACCGCCCCGGCTCCGGATCCACCTGCGCGTACGATGCCGGCTTCCCGGTGGCGGTAGGTGAGGGCTGGGCACCGACGTGGCTCTCGACCTCGGCCGCCGTACGCGCCTGTGCGAAACGGCCGGAGCCGCGGGCCTCCGTCGCCGCCTCGGTCGAGTTCGTCGCATGGCGGTGAGCCGGCGGATCCAGACGCACGGATGCGCCCTCCGACACCGGGCCCTTCGAGCGGGGAACCCGTCGAGCGCCCGATCCAGCCACAGCGGCCGCAGGCGGTCGCTTCCGTCTTCGCGCCGGCCTTGCCGTCGCCCACCCGTGAGCCGGACCGCGACACGGTGACAGGTCCACCCGGACGGGCGAGTGGCTCACGCCTCCTGGAGGGGGCAGGTGAGCGGAAGGACGCGTTCGGTCAGGTGGCCGGTGAGGTGGGTGTCGGTGAGGGCGGCGTCGGCGAGCCAGTCCGCTCGCGTCAGATGGTCGACCAGGGGCTGCAGCTCGTCGGGGGCGACCTGGACGTGGGCGGTGAGGGCGTTCAGGGCGATGCCTCGGCCGCCGGGACCGAGGTGGCCCGAGGGGTCGGTCCGGAGGGCCAGGGTCAGGGCGAACAGCCGGGTGCCGGCGGCGGCCTTGGTCTTGCGGAGCTTCTTGTCCGACACGACCCTCTGGGCCCAGCCGGAGAGCTTGGGCCGCATTTTCTTGCCGAACGCGAACGGACCCGTTCCGTCCTCGCCGGGCACCAGGGAGGGGACGGTGATCGGGGTGGGGCTCTCCGGTCGGGAGGCGAGCAGGTCGCCGACGGTGCCGGGCAGGCTGAGCCAGCCGCAGCCGGTCAGCTCCTCGACCAGACCCTCCGGATCGGTCAGGCCCAGCCCGTTGAGGTCCTGGCCGACGAGGTTGCCGGTGCCGGTGTGCGCGGTACGCAGGGTCAGCATCAGCACCAGCAGCCGTGCTTCGGGACCGGGCAGCGGGGCGTGATCGGTCACGTACGAGAAGACGGAGCGCGCGTGTTCCCACTGCGCCGGGGCGTTCAGCAGCCGCGTCACGGCCGGGCCGCCGTCGGCGGTGTCGCCGGTACGGTGCTGGTGCTGGAGACGGATGGTGGCAGCCGCCTGTTCGGCACGCCGGGCCTCCCAGCGGAGAGCCCCGTCGCAGGTGGTGTCGGCCCATTCGGCGAAGGCGCGGGCCTTGCGCTCCTGGAGGTCGGCGAGCAGCGCCAGATCGGGCTCCTCGCGCCGCTGGTAGGCGCGGAAGAGGTTGCCGAGTTCGATGAGTTCGTCCCGCAGGGCGACGGGCCGCAGGTCGTGGGGGATGATCCGCTGGGCGATCTTCGCCTGCGGGGGACGCCGCCGCGCGGGCACGGAGCGGGAGGCCGGAACCCTCGCCCCCGGGGCGGCCTGGTGGTCGGAGAACCTCGGCGCGCCCACGCCCGTGGCTGTGGGGACCGGGCGGTCGGCGGCCTGCGGGGCGGGCGACGGGGAGGCGGCCACGGTCCTGGCCCCGGGGATGGCGGCCGCGCACCGCGAGCAGCACTCCATGGCCTGCCACCACCGCCCGCCCCGGTCGGCGACCACGGCCAGGACCATCGGCCCGCCGCACCGCCAGGCTTCGCCCCGCGCGGGACGGCCGGTGTCGGGCAGGTGGGTACGGCAACCCGCCACCCGGCACGCGCAGTACGCCTCGGCCCTGGGCGTGGAGGCGGCGCGCAGGTGCTCCTTGAGGTGGGCGACGGCGGCCGCGCGACCGGCGGCCGCGGACGGCAGGCGCTGCTCGGCACAGGCCGGGCGGCTGCACGAGACGCGTACGGCTGTACTGCCCCGGACGACGGCGTCCAGACGCACCGTCCACTGGCGCCCCGGCACCCGCTCGTCCAGCTCGCTCACCACCGCCTGCGTCATTCCGCTCTTCCTCCTGGTGCGTCTTCGTGCCCGCCGCCCGCTCTCCCACGGTCCCGGGTGGCGCCCGGCGAACTCACCGTATCGGGCACACGGGCCAGGACCGGTGAACTCGGCGTGCTTGCCGCCCCGGGGCGGGCAGGCGGCGTCACCTGCTCAACGCCCTGACGGGCGGGCGAGTTCTGCCGGTGGACCACAAGAAATCCCGCGAGTCGCAGGATTTCCTCGCCGAGTCGGGCCGCTCCGCTCCGCTACCGCCCGTTCCGGGCTTCGCCGGAGGCCGCGCCTGCGCGTGGGCCGCGCGCAGGCGCGGCAGATGTCCGTCGAACGGGCCTTCGGGGCCCTCTGTCCGTGCCTCGCCTCCCTCCGCCTCCCCCCGCCGGAACAGGGCGTGACTACTCGTCACCCCCGGGCGGGACGAGGCGGTCGGCGACGGTCGTTCCGTCGCTACGGAGCTCGTCCGCAGCACGCCGGACGGTCACCAGGTAGCCCGTGAAGCTGACGTCCGGCCTGGCCTCCGCCCACCCGTCCGCCTTCTCGACCGGAACCAGTACGGTCGTGCCCGGGACAGGGCGGTTCGCCGTGTCCGTGGCGCCCGGGACCACCCCGTAACGGCAGTGGATCTCCACGACGGACACCACCTCCACCACGGTGGGCGCGCGCTCCCCTCCCTGGCCGTGGTGCTCCTCGCGGAAGTCGATCCCATCCGCGCGTTCGCCGCCGACGACGTCGGCGTAGTCCTCCGGATCGACCTCCAGCAGCGTCCACGAGACGACGTCCCCCGGCGCGAAGCTCTTCCCGCAGCACTGCATCTGCCAGTCATCGACCCAGATCGTCCACGTCATGCCTCATTCTCCGCCCGGTACGCCTTCTCCCACCTCGCGGTGAGGCGTGGCGCAGGAAAAGCCCCGCCTGTGCCTTCTGACGGAGACGACGTGGGGGAGAGGTGCCGCAGGCGGCCCGTCCCGGCCGGCGGCCGGTGGCCCGTCTCTCCGGTCGGGGCCGCGCCGGTCCGCCGGGCATCATCCCGTACGGTCCCGGGCGGTCGATCCTCGTCACGGTGAACGCGGCTGCGCCGTCCTCTCCCGCCGTCAGTCGGGCGCCGTCGCCTCCTGGAGGGCGGGGGAGGCGGCGAAGAGGGCGAAGACGGAGGTGCGGACCTGCCGGGCGACGGCCTCGGGAGTCGAGGTGTCGAGCTTGCCGTCGAGGTGGAGGAAGGCCAGGCCGTGCACGAGCGCCCAGACCGTGGTCGTCAGTGCCTCGGCGTCGTCGGCGCCGGGGAACGCGTCCCGGACGACGCCCCGGACGTACGCGGAGATGGCCTCCGTGGCGGCGACGCGTTCCGCGCTGGTCGGGTCGCAGGGCTCGGCGAACATGACGCGGAACATCGCGGGGTGGTCGAGCGCGAACCGGACGTAGGCGACGGCGACGGCCGCCAGGCCGGCCGGCGTCGTCGGGGAGGGGTGGGCCGCCGACAGGTCCTGGGCGAGCTCCCGGTACCCCTCGGCCGCGACGGCGGAGACGAGCGCCTCGCGGTCCGCGTAGTGGCGGTAGGGGGCCGTGGCCGAGACACCGGCGCGGCGGGCGACCGCCCGCAGCGACAGGCCCGCGCTGCCGTCCTCCTCCAGCAGTTCCCGGGCCGCCCGCAGGCAGGCGGCCCGCAGATCACCGTGATGGTATGTGCTGCTTTGCGCCATGGGGCACACTCACTCTCCCGGTCGTCCGCCGTTATGTACTGTTCCGATGTGAACGGTGCATACATCCTAAACGATCGAAAGGGGAGCGGAAAGCGATCATCTGGCCCGACAGGGCGCTCGCCTCCGCCCTGAGGTGCTGGTGTTCAGGCGTCGTCCGTGCTGTGGTCGTAGGCGGCGCCGATCTTGAGCTTCCCGGTCCGCGCCACGGACGCGGCGACGAACTTGTCGCGGACGGGTGCGGCCGCATGGAGGCGCTCGTCGGACACGCACGGCTGCCCGGTGGAGGGGAGCAGGCACCGACGGCGTCCTCGGCGGCCTGCTCGACGTCGGCGCCGTCCATGAGGTCCGTGGGCCACGGGGCGATTGAGCGCGGTCCGGGCGTCGGGCTCCTGCACGACGGCGCTGCCGGCCGTCAGCGCTGCGATGGTGTCGCCGGCGGCCACGCTCGGCGGGTGGTTCCACGGCGGGCCGACGGTGACGACGCCCAGGGGGCGCGGTTCGGTGGTGCGGGTGAGCGGTGGGATCGCGCCCCGGCGCCGCTCGGAGGCGAGGCGCTTGCCGGCGTCGCGGGCGGTGTCCGATGGCCTCGCGGACGGCGGCGCCGCAGGACGGCGGGTGCGTCGTACGGCGCCGTCGGCGACGGTCTCAGGCTTCGGTGCCCCGGGGCTTGGCGAGCCAGGTGCGGTAGGTGCGCAGGGCGCGTTGCTGCTTGCGGCGTTCGGAGATGAGGGCGATCGCCGGGTGGGTGTTGGGCTTGGTCCGGCGTCCGCGGGCGAGGCGGCGCA
>NZ_JBEZUZ010000043.1:0-60859 GCF_040636735.1 Streptomyces sp. NPDC035033
GGCGGGCTCGCCGGGGGGCCGCCGGCCCCCGGCGCCCTGCGCGCGCGCCGCCCCTCCCCCGGGGGGCGGCGCCGCCCCCGCGGCTGACGGGTCACCAGGTGACGGGGCGGCCCCCGAAGGTGACGGCGAGCGAGCCGTTCGAGGCGAACGACCAGCCGAGCACGCCGCTGTGGTTCGCGCAGCGCGAGCCGTTCGTACCGGACCAGAACTGGTTCGTGGCGTCCACGTCGCCCACGAGCTTGTCGTTGGTGCCGGAACTCGTGCTGCGGCAGGACGTGTTGCCCCGGAAGACCGACGTGCCCGCCTCGAAGGTGAAGTTGCGCTGGGCGTTGTCGACCGAGATGTTCTCGGAGACCTTCAGCGAGCCGGGGTTGCTGTTGTAGGTGAAGCCGTGCTTGCCGTTGCGGTAGGCGATGCTGCGGCGGACGACGTGGTCGACGGCGATGGACTCCCCGCCGAGCTTGTAGCCGTTGCGGTCGCCGTTGGCGTTCACGGTGCCGTCGGAGAGGGTGCCGTTGGTGTACGCCAGGGAGTACTCGATCGTCACCGGGTCGATCGGGCCGGTGTCGGGCTTGGTGTAGAGGTCCCAGCCGTCGTCGATGTTGTGGTGGGCGACCGCGTACCGGAAGACGTTCCCCGGCCCGGTGGTCAGCTTGGCGGCGAAGCCGTCGGCGTTCTCGCCGGCCGCGTCGGCGTTGTCGTGCGACTCGACGCTCACCATCAGGTTGCGGGCCGGCCACTGGTCGCGCGGGGTGGTGGAGCCGATCCGACCGAGCTGGAGGCCGGTGTCGCGGTTGAAGCGGGTGACCGTGCGCTCGATGACGTTGTCGCTGCCGCCGACGTAGATGCCGTTGTCACCGGCCCGCTGGACGATCAGGCCCTTCACGTGCCAGAAGTTACCGTTCAGGACGAGCCCCCGGTTGGAGGACGACTCGGCCATGGCGGAGAAGTCGAGGACCGGCGTCTCGCCCGGGTGGGCGGCGATCGTCTTGCGGGCGGCGGAGGTGCCGTTGTTGCCCGCGGCGACGGTGACGGTGGTGGAGTGCGCGTACGTGCCGCCGCGCAGGTAGATCGTGCCGCCGGCGCCGATCCGGGTGATCGCGGAGGTGAGCGTCGTCGGATCGGCCTGGGTGCCGGAGGCGCCCGGGGTCCCGGTGGGCGACACGTAGAGGACGGGGCCGGAGGGGGCGGGGGCGTCGGAGGTGGTGAGCTCGACGTGGTCGACGTTGGGCAGCCCGGCGGCGGTCGTCGGAGTGAGCCGCACGGTGTTGGACCCGGCCGAGACCGGCACGGTGAACGTCTTCGAGGTCCATCCCGTCCAGGTGCCGGTGGACTCGAAGGAGGCGCCCGCCGCCACGGTCGTGCCGTTGACGACGACGTCGGCCGGGCGGGCGGTGGCCGACCCGTTGGCGAACCGCACGGTGAGCGTCGCCGTCCCGGCGGCGGGCGCGGAGACGGTGAACTGCGCGTACGCGCCGACGGTGTTGGTGCCGTTGCAGAAGCCGCTGCCGGAGAAGCCGGTCCAGTCGGAGTCGACCGTGCCGGTGCAGACGGCGGGCGAGGTCTCGGCCTCGTACCGCCCGGTCGCGGCCTGGGCGCCGCCGGCGGCCGTCAGCGCGACGAGGGTGCCGGCGACGAGGCTCACGCCGACGGCGAGGGGGAGGGGGGTGGGGCGCATCGGTGTCTCCAGTGGGGGAGGCGGCTCGGACATGGGGGGGAAAGCGCTTTCTGGCGCCGGCGAAGACGCTAGGACGGGTGTCGGAGACACGTCAATATGCGCGTACGTGATTAAGGTTCACGGACCTGAACGACAGGGGTGGGGCGGGCGCGGGCGGGCGCCCTCCGCCGTGAACTCCCCCGGGCCCGGCCGTAATTCGTTTGACCAGGTCACGGGCCGGCGCTGGACTGTGGTCGGACGCCATGAGGTGTGGCGCCGGGAGCCGGGAGGCAGCCGCAGTCATGGAGATCCGCCCCACGACCGACCAGGACCTCGACGTCTTCGTCGGCACCCTGCACACGGCCTTCGGCCGCTTCCCGGAGGCCCCGCGCGAGGACGGCGGCGGGGTGTGGTGGGCGGCGCTGGAGATGGACCGGGGCCTCCTCGCCACGGACGCCGACGGCCGGCCGGCCGGTACCGCCGGCGCGTACTCCTTCGAACTCACCCTGCCCGGCGGCGCCGTCGTCCCGGCCGCCGGGGTGACCGCCGTCGGCGTCCTGCCCTCGCACCGACGCCGGGGCGTGCTCACCGGATTGATGGCCCGTCAGCTCAAGGAGCTGCGCGCCCGCGGCGAGTTCCTCTCCGTGCTGCTGGCCTCGGAGGCGCCGATCTACGGCAGGTACGGCTACGGCCCCGCGACCTTCACGCGACGGCTGACCGTGCCGCGCCACCGCGCCGGTCTCGACCGCCCCCGGGCGGGCGGGGCGGCCGGCGCCGGAGCGGGCGCGGACCGGATCGAGGTGCTGCGGCGTGCCGAGTGCGGCGCGCTCCTGGAGGAGGTCTACGACCGCTACCGCCGCGCCCGGCCCGGCGCGCTCTCCCGGCCGCCCCGCTGGTGGGCCCTGGGCGCGGGGCAGCCGCCGGTCGCTCCGGCGCCGCGCCACGTCGCCGTCCACCGGGACGCCGGCGGCGCCCCCGACGGATACGCCGTCTACACGGTCGACGGCGGCACCCTGACGGTCGACGAGACCGTCGCCGTCGACGACGCCGTCTTCACGGCCCTGGCCCGGTTCGTCCTCGGACACGACCTGGTCACCGAGGTCGTCCTCAAGCACGTGCCGCCCGGCCACCCGCTGCGCTGGCAGCTCGCGGACCTCCGCGCCGGCGAGGCCGACCAGGAGACCGACTGGCTCTGGGTGCGGATCCTCGACGTCCCCCGCGCGCTGACCGCCCGGGGCTGGGCCGCCGACGGCGAACTCGTCCTCGACGTCGACGACCCCTTCCTCGGCGAACGCGGCCGTCATCTGCTGACCGTCCGGGACGGCGAACCCGCCTGCGTCCCCACGGACCGGGAACCCGACCTGAGCCTGGACGTGAGGGACCTCGGCGCGGTCTACCTCGGCGGCACCGCCCCCAGCACCCTCGTGCGCGCCGGACACGTCCGGGCCCACCACGAGGCCGCGGCCCCCCTCGCCGACGCCCTCTTCCGGACCGAGCGCCCGCCGCACTGCCTCCACTGGTTCTGAGCGCGACCGGCGTACGCCCCGGCGCACGGCCGGCGCACCTGGCGCACCTCGCGTACGAACGGCGCGCGGGCGCCGGGGCCGTACGCCGCGCCCTTGCTCAGGGACCGTACGCCGCGCCCCCGGCCAGGGGCCGCGCGTCGTGCCCTCGGCCGAGGGGCGTACGCCGCCCCCTCAGGCGTTCTCGGGCCAGGCGTCGCTGCGCCACTCGCGTTCCTCGGCGCCCCGGTCCCGGTGGGCGGCGAGCGCGGCGGCGAGATCGCCGTGCACCGCGACGACCGCCTCCCCGGCGCCGAGGGCCGCGCCGGGCCCCGCGCCCGGACCGCCGCCCGTCCCGAAGGCCTCGCCCTCCGGGACGGCGGCGAGTTCGAGCCCCCGCCCCTCGGCGGCGAGCCGCAGCGCCGCCTCCGAGACGGCGAGCCGGCCCCCGTCGGACCATCCGCGCAGCCCGGTCAGGTCCAGCACCACGGGCCCGGTGCCCCGCGCGAGCGCCCAGCCGACCGCTCCCTGGAACCGGCCCACGGCCTCCTGCCCGAGGAAACCGGCCAGGGAGAGCACACCGAGGCCGGGGTGGATGGTGTAGCGCCACTCGATGGTCATCGTCGTCTCTCCTCGCTCCCGGCCATGTCCCGGCCGTCCGGCAGCATCCTCACCCGAGAAGCCGCCCCCGTGCACGACAGTCCACGGACCGGTCACCCGTACCGGGATGCGGACGCCCCGGAGCGGTCGGAACGGACCCCACGGCGCCCTCCCCCCTCCGTGCACCCGCTCACCCTCCCGCCGTCCGCCGCCCGCCCTCCGCCCCGCCGTCCCTACGATGGGCGCATGGCGGATCCCGTGCGTGAACAGGTCGTGTCCCCCGTCCACCCCCGGACGCCGGGAGCGCCGGAGCTCGCGGCGGCGGCCGAGGTGTTCGGGCTGCTCAGCGACCCGACCCGGCTGCAGCTGCTGTGGCTCCTGACGCGGGGCGAGGCCGACGTCGGCGCGCTGACCGAGGCGTGCGGGGCCGCGCGCCCGGCGGTGAGCCAGCATCTGGCCAAGCTGCGCCTGGGCGGGCTGGTGCAGGCGCGGAAGGACGGGCGGCGGGTGGTCTACGCGCTGCCGGACGGCCATCTGAAGCGGCTGGTGGTCGAGGCCCTGAACCGTGCCGACCACGTGGTCACGGGGGAACCCTGGCACGACTGAGGAGGACGCGGAGAGGGGAGGGAAAAGCCCTCACGTCAACATGTGCGCACCCATGCACATGTCCGGTACGGTGAAGGCGACCGCACCCGCCGCCGACCGAGGGCGTCCCCATGCTGTCCGTCCTGCGCGACCGCACCTACCGGCACCTCTTCCTCGCCCAGGCCGTCGCCCTCACCGGCACCGGCCTCGCGACCGTGGCCCTCGCCCTCCTCGCGTACGACCTCGCGGGCGCGCACGCCGGCGCCGTGCTCGGCACCGCCCTCGCGCTCAAGATGGCCGCGTACGTCGGTCTGGCACCGCTCGCCGGGGCGCTCGCCCGCCGCGTGCCCCGGCGGACCCTGCTCGTCGGCGCCGACCTCGTACGGCTCGGCGCCGCGCTGGCCCTGCCGTTCGTGCGCGAGCTCTGGCAGGTGTACGCCCTCGTGCTGCTGCTCCAGGCGGCCTCGGCCGTCTTCACCCCGGCCTTCCAGGCGACGATCCCGCGCGTCCTGCCCCGGGAGGACGACTACACCCGGGCCCTCGCCCTCTCCCGGCTCGCCTACGACCTGGAGAGCCTGGCGAGCCCGGCCCTCGCCGCCGCCCTCCTCGCCCTCGTCCCGTACGGGTGGCTGTTCACCGGCACGGCGGCCGGCTTCCTCCTCTCCGCGCTCCTCGTCCTGCCCCTGCGCCTCCCGCCGGACGAGGGACCCGGGCCGGCGGCGGGGCGGGTGACCGGCGCGCGGCTGCTGCTCGCCACCCCGAGGCTGCGCGCCCTGCTCGCCCTCGACCTGGCGGTGGCCGCCGCCGGGGCGATGGTCCTCGTCGACACCGTCGTCCTCGTCCGCGGCGGTCTGGGCCGCCCGGCCGGCGACGTCTCCCTCGCCCTCGCCGCGTACGGGGCCGGCTCCATGACCGCGGCCCTGCTGCTCCCGCGCCTCCTCGGCCGCGCCGGCGACCGGGCCCTGGCGCTCCCCGCCGCCGGAATCCTCGCCGCCGCGCTCGCCCTGCTGACCGCCGGCCTCGCCTCCGGCTGGGCCGGCGCGCACCCGGCGGCCGCCTGGCCCGCGCTGCTCGCCCTCTGGCTCTGCCTCGGCGCCGCCACCTCGGCGGTCCTCACCTCCGGCGGCCGGCTGCTGCGCCGCTCCGCCGCCGACCGCGACCTGCCCGCGCTCTTCGCCGCCCACTTCTCGCTCTCGCACGGCTGCTGGCTGCTCACCTACCCGCTCGCCGGCTGGCTCGCCTCCCGCGCGGGTCCCGCCGCCTCCGCCGCCGCGCTCGCCGCCGTGACCCTCGCCGCCGCCCTGGCCGCCCGCCGCCTCTGGCCGCGCCACGACCCCGACGAACTGGAGCACGCCCACCCCGAACTCCCCGCGGGGCACCCCCACGTGGCCGCCGTCCCCGCCCCCGGCCACCGGCACTCCCACCCCTTCCGCATCGACGCCCTCCACCGTCACTGGCCCGCCCGCCCGTCCGCCGGCTGAGCGGCGGCCGGCCGGCCGCCGGTGTCCCGGGGCCCGGGCCGGAGCCACGGGAAAACCGGTCGAGCCGCCGGGGGAAGCCTGAGAGGGTGGTGCGTTCCCGCGACCGGGGCCGGCGCGGCTCCGGCGCGCCGCAGCCGAGAGGAATCCCCGTGCCCCGTGCCGTCAGCCTCATCCGTTCCGCCACCCTGTCCGACGTCGCCGAGTACGCGTACGCGGCGACCGCGCCCGCCGGGGCCCGGCTGATCTTCCTGGCCGGTTCCTGCCCGCTCGACGCCGACGGCGCGACCGTCGCCGTCGGGGACGTCGCCGGCCAGGCGGCCGCCTGCGTCGAGAACCTGCGGACGGCGCTGAAGGACGCCGGGGCCGGGATCGAGGACGTCATCAACACCCGCGTGCTCGTCGCGACGACCCGTCGGGAGGACCTGGTGGCCGCCTGGGAGGTCGTCCGGGACGCCTTCGGCGACCACGACGTGCCGAGCACCCTGATGGGCGTCACCGTGCTCGGGTACCGCGACCAGCTCGTCGAGATCGAGGCCGTCGCCGCCGTCCTCGACGCCTGACCGACCCGCGGGCGCCCGGCCGAGGCCCGCGGGCGCCCGGTCGGGGCTCACGGACGCCCGTCGGTGGCTCGCGCGGGGTGGCGCGTCCACAGCGTCAGGTCGCTGGACGTGGCGACCGCGAGCGTCCGCCCCGACGGGGAGAAGCCGGCGGCGCGCAGCGTCGACCAGGTGGAGTGGAAGACGTGCCACCAGCCGTCGGTGTGCGGCGGCCGGTGCCAGTTCCCGCCATTGGCCGAGAGCAGGACCCGGTGGTTCGGCCAGTCGGGAGCCTCGACGTCCACCGTCCAGCCGTCGCCGCTCGTGCCGTGCAGCCCGCCGCCGAACAGCCCCGCGACGCGCACCCGCCGCCCGGCGAGCGGCCCGATCCCGGGGCACGAGAGGTCGGGCGTGCCGTCCGGCCCGTCGTCCTCGGGGTCCCGGTCCCGCGCGATCCGTTCGCCCGTCACCGCGTCGAAGACGCCGTACCCGTCGTGGGACACGACCATCACCAGGTCGTGCCCGGTGGCGGGGTCCACGTCGAAGCCGATGCCCGTGAGCCCGCCGACGGCCGCGCACCCGCCGAACACGTCCCGCCACGGCTCCGGCGCCGGGACGACCGGCGCGTCCAGGAGGCGGCGGCGCAGCGCCTCCTGGTACGGGGACAGGACGGGGGCGCCGGCGTCCGGCGCGGTCTTCCTTCGCATGCCCCGATCATGACGGACCGCCCTCCCGGACCGGCATCGGGCCGGGGCGGGGCGGGCCGGGGCCGGTCCGGCCGGGAGGGCGGACCCGTCCCGGCGGTGCGTACGACCGTGCCCCGGCCCCCACGAGGGGCGCCGGGGCACGGGACGGACCGGAGGGGGCTCAGCGGACGATCAGGTCCGGTACGAGCGCCCGGAGTCCGGCGACCGGCAGGACGCCGTCGCGGACGAGGACCGGGGTGTCGCCGCTCAGGTCCACGATCGACGAGGAGACCGCCCCGGCGGTGCGGCCGCCGTCGAGGTACACCGCGACCGAGTCGCCCAGCATCGCCTGGGCGGCGTCGCAGTCCTGCGGGGACGGGTGGTCGGTCAGGTTGGCGCTGGAGACGGCCAGCGGGCCCGTCGTCGCGAGGAGTTCGAGGGCGAGCGGGTGGTCCGGCATGCGGACGGCCACCGTGCCGCCGGTCTCGCCGAGGTCCCAGTCCAGGGACGCGCGGTGCCGGACCACCAGGGTCAGCCCGCCCGGCCAGAAGGTCTCGATCAACGCCCTCGCGGCGTCGGGCAGTTCGTCCGTCAGCTCGTCGAGGGCGGCCACCGAGCCGACCAGGACGGGGGAGGGCTTGTGGCGGCCGCGGCCCTTCGCCGCGAGCAGCGCGGCGACCGCCTTCGGGTCGAAGGCGTCCGCCCCGACCCCGTAGACGGTGTCCGTCGGCAGGACCACCAGGTCGCCGCGCCGCACCGCGGCCGCGGCCTCGCCGAGGCCCGCGGCACGGGCCGCAGGATCGGCGCAGTCGAAGCGGGACGTCACGCCGGGGTTCCCTCCTCCTGGGCCACGGCGCCGTGCGTGGCGACCAGGCGGGCGCTGCCCCCGGCCAGCTCGTAGCCGAGGCCGACGACGGCGACCTCGCCCGCCGCCACCTGCTCGGACAGCAGCCGGGAGCGCTCCAGGAGCAGGTCCGCGGTGTGCCGGATGTGCTCGTCGATGATGTCGCTGTCCGCCGTCAGACCGGCGGTCCGGGCCGCCAGTACGCTCGGCGTCACCCGCTCCACCACGTCCCGCACGAAGCCGCGCGCCGCGAAGCCGTCCTCCACGGCCGCGCGGGCCGCGGCGACCGCGCCGCAGGAGTCGTGGCCGAGCACGACCACGAGCCGCGCGCCGAGGACGCTCGTCGCGTACTCCACGCTGCCCAGGACCTCGGGACCGGTGACGTGGCCCGCGGTGCGGACGACGAAGAGGTCGCCGAGGCCCCGGTCGAAGATGATCTCGGCCGCGAGCCGCGAGTCGGAGCAG
This sequence comes from Streptomyces sp. NPDC035033, assembly GCF_040636735.1. Classification (NCBI taxonomy): domain Bacteria; kingdom Bacillati; phylum Actinomycetota; class Actinomycetes; order Kitasatosporales; family Streptomycetaceae; genus Streptomyces; species Streptomyces sp. NPDC035033. The sequence continues at coordinate 8,357 of NZ_JBEZUZ010000043.1, forward strand.
CCGAGGATGACGGCGAACGGGTCCTGGCCGGGGGCGAGCTCCGTACGACGGGCGGCGTCCTGGTTCGGGTGCTCGGGCGTGCCGGAGACGAAACGACGGTTGCCTTCGAGGAGGGCGTCAAGGGCAAGGGCCGGAGAAGTTCTGGGCATGCCGCCACCCTATGCGGGCCCCCCGCCCCGCGCGCCACCCGGTTCCGCGCCGCCCCGCCCCGCTGTGACGGAATCCACCCTCCCAGGTGTCCCGTACGACACCCGTGCCCGGTTCTGCCCCGACGCGGCCCCACGCCGGCCCGGACCGGCGGCATCCGCGTCCGCCGGCCCGTGAGGGGGCGTCAGGCCGACGCCTCCCACGCCCGCGTCAGCCCGTCCAGCCAGGCGGGCGGCAGCTCGGCCGTGTCCCACTCCTCCCGCAGCTCCTCCGGGCGCGCGGCGAGCCGTTCCAGGACGGCGAGGCTCGTGGGGGAGTGGACCAGGGTGTAGCGGCCGTGGATGGCGATGGCGCTGCCGGGGCCGTACGTGGCGTACAGCCGCTCCAGACGGGCCCGGTGGTCCGCGGCGAACCGGGTCAGCCGGCCCGGGTAGGCCGCCCGCTCCCGGGCGCCCATCGTCGCGAGCACGGCCGCGAGCACCTGCTCGGTGACCTCGGGGTCGAGGCCGGACTCCGCCGAGAAGGAGAGGTACAGCGGGACGACCGCCACCTTGGCCCGCTCGACCTCCATCCGGCCGACCGGCGGCCGGGCGTCCCGCTCCCCGTCGTCCTCCGCCGCGACGGCCGCGCCCAGCGCCCGGTCGGCGAGGCCGGCGAGCCCCTCGGCGACGGCCCGCGAGCCGTCGCGCCAGCCCGCCGCGTACGACTCGCCGCTCCCCGGCGGGGCCTGACGGCCCGTGCCCGCCAGCTCCTCGTGCGCGACGGCGAGCGCGCCCGCCTCGACGAGGCCGATCAGTTCCTCGGCGTCACCGGAGTACACCCCCGCCCGCGCGAGGAGCTGGAGCAGCGTCGTCCTCGCGTTGTCGACGCTCGCGGCGTCGAGCCGGAGCCGTTCTTCCCGGGCGGCGGTCATCGGTGGTCCTCCTCCTCGCGGTACCGGCGCGTACGGGTGCGGCGGACGCGCCTTCGAGGACGCGACGAGCACGGGCCCGCGCCACGCTCCCCTCGCGGCGGCGCACGTACGGGACCGGTGATCGGGTCCTCGAACGCCGAGGTTTCCAGCTCGCCGGGCCCGCCGTCCAGCCGACGTCCCGGTCCCCGCCGACCAGGCACGCGGTGCCATCCCGGCCCTCCCGCGAGGACGGGGTGCGAGGGCCCCTGATCTTCACGGGTCCCCATACCCCCCCTGGGTATGGGGACGGGCGTGGCCGACTCGGCCGGCTCGCCGCACGGAGACACGAAGTGCCAGGCGGGAGCGGTCGGAGGAGCCGGCAGTGAGGGGGCGTCACCACGCGTCGTCGGCGGCGAACAGCTCCCGGACCCAGTGGGCGCTCGCCTCGTCGCTGTCGCCGGTCGGGGTGCCGGGGAAGAGCCGGAACCAGGAGCCGGCGCGGCCCAGCGCCGCCAGCCGCACGGCCAGGAGCGCGGCGCGCCGCAGCTCCGCCGCCGACGGGCCGAGCCCGCCCCACCGCTCCAGGTACGCGTCCACCATCGGGGCCACGTGGCCGGGGCCGTACCGCTCCCGCACCGCGCGGACCGGGACCAGGAGGCTGCCGAAGGGGTGCGCGACACAGGCGTCGCCCCAGTCGAAGAAGGTGAAGCGGCCGGGGGCCGGGGCGAGGACCTGGCCGTCGTGCAGGTCGCAGTGGTCGAGCGAGTCGGGCAGGCCGTACGCGTCGAGCTCCGCGCACCAGTCGGCGAGCCGGGGCCGCTGCCGCAGCAGGGCGGCCCGCTCGCCGGCGTCGAAGAGGGGGTTGCGGGCGACGAGCGCCTCGAAGGCGTCCGGCAGCTCCCGCGTCCGGGCGCCCGGCACGCCCAGGCCGGCGATCCGGTCCGCGTACGGGACGAGCCGCCGCTGCATCCCCGCGTACCGGCCCAGCGCCGTCGCCCACGCCTCCGGGCCGGCCGCGCCCGCGTCGAGGACCCCGCGGAAGAGCGGCCCGCCGTCGGGCAGCAGCGCGCAGCCCCGCCCGGCGTCCACCGCCAGCGGGGTCACCACGTCCTCCGGCACCCACGCGGCGAGCGCCTCCGCCAGCCCGGCCTCGAAGGCGTTGGACGGGGCGCCCGCCTTCAGCCACACCGCGTCCCGCTCGCCGCCGCCGGTGCGGAACCGCACCAGGACCGACCAGGGCCGCAGCCGCACCTCCCGGACGCCCGTCTCCGCCAGGCCGTGCCCGGCCAGGACCCGCTCGGCCCAGCCGAGGACCTCCCGCCGCCACTCCCCGTCGTCCCAGGGCGTCACCGCGTCGGGGAACCGCCCCCGGTCCACCACCGTCGTCCGCTCGTCGTTCGCGCGCATCCGGCGATTCCACCACCGGCCCGCCCCCGGGCGCACCGGAATAAGCCCGCGCCGGCACGCGCCCGCGCCCCCGCACCTCCATGCCCCCGCACCTCCGCGCCCGCTCCGGCCCTCCGGCGGTCGCGGCCGGCGCCGTGGGCGCCGACGGCGGCCGGGGAGGGCCCGGGCGGCCGGTCCCGGCTCAGGCCGCCGGGCGCGAGACGTCCGAGACCAGGTCGCCGACGGTGCTGTCGGGCAGCCGGCGGGCCACGTCCGCCTGGGCGATGATCCCCACCAGGACGTGCCCGTCGATCACGGGCACCCGGCGGATCTTCCGGTCGGCCATCAGCTCCAGGACCCGCTCCAGCGAGTCGTCGGCGCCCACCGTCACGATCTCGCCCTGGGCCAGGTCGCCGGCCGTGCACGTGGACGGGTCCCGCCCCTCGGCGACCACCCGCACCACGATGTCGCGGTCGGTGAGCATGCCCTTCAGGCGTTCGTCCGGCCCGCAGATCGGCAGCGCGCCGACGTCGAGCTCGACCATCTTCCGCGCGGCCTCGACCACGCTCTCGTCGCTCCGGACGCAGGTCACGTCCGGGGTCATGATGTCGCGTGCCGTGGACATGGCGACCCCCTGCCGCTGTTCGTGGCGTCGTGGACTCCCGTACAGCGGGCGGCTGCCCCGTCCCCGCGGAGGCATTCACGGCGGGGGCGCGGCATCCGCACCCGGGCGCACTCGAACGTGATCGCCGGGATCACCCGTTCGAGGGGGATCCGGTCACCCGGTCGGGTGGTCCGCCCCGCCCTCGCGTTTCACCGGCCCCGGCGCCGCCCGGACCTCGCGATCATGCTCCGGTGACTACGCCCCACCGATCCGCCGCGCGCCGCCGGCTCCTCCCGGCCGCCGCGGCCGTGCTCGGCCTGTTGCCGCTGAGCGCCGCCCTCCCCGCCTCCGCCCACCCCGCGACCGGCACCCCGGCCGCCGGGGCCCTCCCGGCCGCCGGACCCGCCGCCGCGCCCCGGGTGCCGACCCCCGCCGAGGCCCGCACCGACGCCTACCTGGCGGCCGTACGCGAACGACCCGCCCGGGTCGAGGAGTTCTTCCGGTCGATGCCCAAGGGCGGGGAGCTCCACAACCACCTCTCGGGAGCCGTCTCCACCGAGTACCTGATCACCCTCGCCGCCGAGGACGGGCTCTGCATCGACACCGCGACCATGACCGCGGTGGCCCCGCCGTGCGGCCCCGGCACCCGCCCCGCCGCCGACGCCCGGACCGACCGGGCCTTCCACACCGCGCTCGTCCGCGCCTGGTCCATGCAGGACTTCCCGCCGGACGGCAACGGCCACGACCACTTCTTCGACGCCTTCGGCAAGTTCGGCGAGGTGACCTGGCGCAACCGCGGCAAGCTCCTCGCCTCCTTCGCCGACGACGTCGCCGCGCAGAACCAGTCGTACCTGGAGACGATGGTCAGCCCGGCCTCCGACGGCGCCAAGAAGCTCGCCGACGCCACCGGCTGGGACCCCGACCTGGCCGCCCTGCACAAGAAGCTCACGGCCGGCGGCCGGCTCGACGCCCTCGTCGCGGAGGCGGTGAAGGAGGCCGACGCCGGCGACGCCGAGTTCCGGAAGGAGGCCGGCTGCGGCACCGAGCGCGAGCGGCCCGCCTGCGGGCTCACCGTCCGCTGGATCTCCCAGGTCTCCCGCGGCAGTTCGCCCGTGCGCGTCTTCACCCAGCTGGCGCTCGGCATGCGGCTGGCGGAGCGGGACGGCCGCTTCGTCGCCGTCAACCTGGTCCAGCCGGAGGACTGGGACAGCTCGCTCCAGAACTACCGCCTCCAGATGCGGATGATCGCCCACCTGCGCGGCGTCTACCCGAAGGCGCACGTCACCCTGCACGCGGGCGAGCTGTGGCCCGGCCTGGTCAAGCCCGAGGACCTCTCCTTCCACATCGCCGAGGCCGTCGGCGTGGCCCGCGCCGAGCGCGTCGGGCACGGCGTGGACCTCCGCCACGAGGACGACTGGCAGGGCACCGCCCGCACCATGGCCGCCCGCGAGGTCGCCGTCGAGGTGCCCTTCACCAGCAACGCCCAGATCCTCGGCGTCCGCGGCGCCGACCACCCCTTCGAGACGTACCGCGCCCACGGCGTCCCGGTGGTCCTCGCCACCGACGACCCCGGCATCTCCCGGATCGACATCAGCCACGAGTACCGGTACGCGGCCCGCACCTACGGCCTGTCGTACCCGGAGCTGAAGGACCTCGCCCGCGCCTCCCTGGAGTACGCCTTCCTCCCGGGCGAGAGCCTGTGGCGCGGCAACCCGACCGCCGAGGGCTACCGGACCGTCCCCGCCTGCCGCGGTGAGCGCCCCGGCGTCCCGATCCGCTCCGCGGCCTGTCGCCGGCTCGTCGAGGGCAGCCCGAAGGCCACCCTCGAATGGCGCCAGGAGGCCGCCTTCGCGGCCTTCGAGACCGCCCACGCGACCCCGGTCCGCTGACGCCCCCTCCGCCGAGCGGAACACGAGCGCCCGGCTCCCCCGACAGCGGGGGAGCCGGGCGTTCTCCGTCGGCGCGGGCCGCGCCCTCATGATCGGACAAAACGGGCGCAAAGGGTGCGTTCCCGTTAGAGTCTCATCGGCCGGACGCTGTCCCCTTCCGCGCCGATCCACGGCCCGAACGCGCCCCCGAGGTACGCCATGACCCGAGCGGAACCCAGCGCCGACACCGCCTCGACAGGCGCCGCACCGGCCGTCAAACTCAGCCTCCTCACCCTCACGGCCATGGTCGTCGGCTCCATGGTCGGGGCCGGGGTCTTCTCGCTGCCCCGGCGCTTCGCCCAGGAGACCGGCGTCGCCGGAGCGCTCATCGCCTGGGCCGTCGCGGGCCTCGGCATGCTGATGCTCGCCTTCGTGTTCCAGACGCTCGCCGTGCGCCGGCCCGACCTGGACGCCGGCGTGTACGCGTACGCCAAGGCCGGCTTCGGCGAGTACCTCGGCTTCTTCTCCGCCTTCGGCTACTGGGCCAGCGCCTGCGTCGGCAACGTCACCTACTGGGTGCTGATCATGTCGACCGTGGGCGCCGTCGTGCCCGCCCTCGGCGACGGCGACACCGCGCTCGCGATCGTGCTCTCCTCGGCCGGCCTGTGGGGCTTCTTCCTGCTCGTCCGCCGCGGCGTCAAGGAGGCCGCGGCGATCAACCGGATCGTGACCGTCGCCAAGATCGTGCCCATCGTCGTCTTCGTCGTCCTGGCGCTGTTCTTCTTCGAACCGTCGGTCTTCGCGGAGAACTGGGGCGGCGCCGACTACGCCGGCTCCCTCTTCGACCAGGTCCGCGGCACCATGCTCGCCACCGTCTTCGTCTTCCTCGGCGTCGAGGGCGCCAGCGTCTACTCCCGGCACGCCAAGCGGCGCGAGGACGTCGGCCGCGCCACGGTCCTCGGCTTCCTCAGCGTCTTCGCCGTCTTCGCGTCGGTCACCATCGTGTCGTACGGCATCCTGCCCATGAGCGAGATCGCCGAACTCCGCCAGCCCTCCATGGCGGGCGTCCTGGAGGCCGCCGTCGGAACCTGGGGCCAGGTCTTCGTCTCCGCCGGCCTCATCGTCTCCGTCCTCGGCGCCTACCTCGCCTGGACCCTCATGGCCGCCGAGGTCCTCTTCGTCGCCGCCGGGGACGAGGACATGCCCCGCTTCCTCGGCCGCGCCACGGAGAACGACGTCCCCGCCCCCGCCCTGCTGCTGACCACCGCCCTCAGCCAGGTCGTCCTCGTCGTCACCGCCTTCTCCGACGACGCCTTCAACTTCGCCCTCGACCTCACCAGCGCCCTCAGCCTCATCCCCTTCCTGCTGGCCGCCGCCTTCGCCCTGAAGATCGCCCTGCGGCCCCACGAGAACCGGGTGGCCGGGCGCGGGACCCGGCGCGAGCTCGTCGTCGCCGCCCTCGCCACCCTCTACACGGCCTTCCTGCTGTACGCGGCCGGGCTGAAGTTCGTCCTCGTCTCCTTCCTGCTCTACGCCCCCGCGACCCTGCTCTTCGTCCAGGCCCGGCGGGAGCGGAACCGGCGCCTGTTCTCCCCGAAGGAGGCGGTCATCTGCGCCGTCTCCGTCGCCGGAGCCGTCGTCGGCGTGATCGCCCTCGCGGCCGGCTGGATCGAGCTGTGAACCACCCCCCTCCGGAAAGGTCAGCGATGCAACCCGACACCCCCGGGGCCGCGCGGCCCCTCGGCGTCCACTCCGAGGTCGGCCGGCTCCGCAAGGTCCTCGTCTGCTCCCCGGGACTCGCCCACCGCAGACTGACCCCGACCAACTCCGACGACCTCCTCTTCGACGACGTCATGTGGGTGGAGAACGCCCAGCGCGACCACGCCGACTTCGTCAACAAGCTGGTCCAGCGCGGGGTCGAGGTCGTCGAGCTGCACAACCTGCTCACCGAGACCATGGCGCTCCCCGAGGCGAGGGCATGGCTCCTCGACCGCAAGATCACCGCCAACGAGGTCGGCCTCGGGCTCATCGACGACACCCGCGCCTTCCTCGACTCGCTCGCCCCGCGGGAACTCACCGACCACCTGATCGGCGGCCTCTCCACCGCCGACCTGCCCGAGGACTTCCGCTCCGGTTACGCGGCCCTGGCCCGCGAGGGCGTCGGCGCCCGCGAGTACCTGATGCCGCCGCTCCCCAACACCCTCTACACCCGCGACACCACCTGCTGGCTGTACGGCGGGGTGACGCTCAACCCGCTGTACTGGCCCGCCCGGCACGGCGAGACGCTGCTGATGAAGGCCGTCTACACCTTCCACCCGGCCTTCGAGGACGCCACCGTCTGGTGGGGCGACCCCGAACGGGACTGGGGCCAGGCCACCTTCGAGGGCGGCGACATCATGCCGGTCGGCAACGGCGTCGTCCTCATGGGCATGAGCGAGCGCACCTCCCGGCAGGCCATCACACAGGTCGCCCGCGCCCTCTTCGAGAACGGCGCCGCCCACCACGTCGTCGTCGCCGGCATGCCCAAGCTCCGCTCGGCCATGCACCTCGACACCGTCTTCACCTTCGCCGACCGGGACGTCGTCACGCTCTACCCGAAGATCGTGGACGCCGTGCACAGCTTCTCGCTGCGCCCCTCGGACCGGGCGCCGGGCGTGGAGATCACCGACGAGGGCGACACGCCCTTCGTGGACGTCGTCGCCAAGGCCCTCGGCCTGCCGGGCCTGCGGGTGATCGAGACCGGCGGCGACGTCTACGCCTCCGAACGGCAGCAGTGGGACAGCGGCAACAACGCCGTCGCCCTGGAGCCCGGGGTGGTCTTCACCTACGACCGGAACACCCAGACCAACACGCTGCTGCGGAAGGCCGGCATCGAGGTCATCACCATCGTGGGCGCGGAACTGGGCCGCGGACGGGGCGGCGGCCACTGCATGACCTGCCCCCTCGTCCGCGACCCGGTGGACTTCTGAGCCCCTCGGGCCCGCGCGGTCCTTACGCGTACGTCTCGAACTCGGCGATCCGCGGGGTGCCGGTCGCGGAGGTGATCTCGAACGTCACCTTGGACAGCGCGGTCGCCGGGAAGGTGGCGGTGCCGGCCGCGCCGCCGGTGGCGAGCACGGCGCCGGTGTCGGCGTTCAGCAGCCGCCAGCCGGTGACGGTGCCGCCCCCGGCGGCCTCGCGGACGCGCACCGACGAGATCGTCGTCGGGGAGCCCCACTTGACCGAGACCGAGCCGGTGGTGCCGGCGGGCGACCAGTAGGTGGTGAGGCTGCCGTCCCGGACGTTGCCGTAGCTGGTCCCGTCGGCCTTGCTGGAGCCGTCCGAGCCGGCGCCGATGCTGAGGTTGGTGCCGGACGGCGGGGCGGTGGTCGCCGTGGCCGTCGGGGTCGGGGTGGGGGTCGGAGTGGCGGTGGCGGTGGCGGTGGTGGTCGGGGTGGGCGTCGGGCTCGGGGACTGCGGGGTGCAGGAGCCGTCCGAGACCAGCAGCCCCTTGCCCGCGCCGGCCGTGCGCGCCACCACGTCCGGGACGCAGGAGGCGCTGTCGAGGGCGTAGGCGTACGGGATCGACACCGTCGTGTTGGAGACCGGGTTCGGGCCCGCCGGACGGTAGTCGGTGCCGGCCGGGGACCAGGTCACGTTGTCGAAGACGTTCCCGGCGACCTGCCAGTAGCCGGCCGCGTCCGTGTAGAAGGTGCCGAGGACGTCCTTGGAGTCCTCGAAGTAGTTGTTCTCCACCTTGGCGCGGGCGCCGGCGCGGGAGTTGATGCCGGACTCGTTCAGCTGCCGGTAGTGGTTGTCGTACATGTGGGCGATGCCGCCGCGCAGCAGGGGCGCGCGCGAGTCGATGTTCTCGTACAGGTTGTGGTGGTACGTGATGAAGCCGTTGCTCAGTTCGGTCTCGCTGGAGCCGACCAGGCCGCCGCGGCCGGAGTTGCGCAGCACGCTGTAGGAGAGCGTCACGTACTGCGTGTTGTCCTTCATGTCGAACAGGCCGTCGAAGCCCTCGGACTCGCCGCCGGACGCCTCCAGGGTGACGTGGTCCACCCAGACGTTGCGGACGTCGCTCTCCATGCCGATGGCGTCGCCGCCGTTGGAGACGGGGGAGCCGGACTTCTTGACGTTCTTGACGGTGACGTTCTGGACGATGATGTTGCTCGACTCGCGGATGTGGATGCCGACCTGGTCGAAGACGGCGCCGGCGCCGACGCCGACGAGCGTCACGTTGCTGATCTGCTTGAGCTCGATGACCCCGGCGGCGGTGTTGCAGCTGGTGCCGGAGACCTTGGCGGTGTTGGCGTGGTTGATCGTGCCCTCGACCTGGATGGTGATCGGGGTGCTGCTGGAGGCGCGTCCGCAGAGCGCCGCGTGGATCTCGGTGCCGGTGGTGGCCCGGACGGTCACGCCTCCGGCGCCGCCGGTGGTGCCGCCGTTCTGGCTCGCGTAGCCGGTGGCACCGGCGGCCGCGGCGGCCGCGACCGAGGTCTCCGGGATGGTCAGGATCGCGCCGGTGGCGGCCGCGACCGCCAAGGCGGCCAGGGTCGCCTGGAGTCGTGCGGCGGGTCGTCGTCCCATTCTCGCCTGCTCTTTCGTCGTCCGCGCCGGCCGTGCCGTCGCGGGAGGTGTCGTCCTGTGTCCCGTCCCTGGGCGGAAAGCGCTTAGAAAGCGCTTTCTGGCGGGTGACGATAGGGGGGCGCGGAGCACCTGACAAGACGTCGGACACGGTGAGAACCGGCGGTTCCCCGGGAAGTCCGCCGTGGGCGAGGGGGAGTTGGCGTCGCGCCGGCCGCCGGACCGGTACGGACGGCTCCGCCCCCGCTGTGATAGGCACTCCCTGCACGGGGGAGGTGCCGGCCGGCGGCGGAGCGCGCGTGCGCGCGGACGTCCGGCGGCCGGACGCGGCCGTGGGCCGCGCCGGCGGCCGCCCCCGTCCGTACCAGCGGAACCGAACGGAAACGGGAGACACGCATGCGTGTGAAAGCCTTCGACCACCTCGTCCTGAACGTCACCGACGTCGAGCGGTCGCTCGCCTTCTACACCGGGCCCCTCGGCCTGGCGCCGGAGCGGGTCGAGGAGTGGCGGGCCGGCAAGGTGCCGTTCCCGTCCGTCCGGATCGACGAGGGCACCGTCATCGACCTGTTCTCCCGGCCCCGGGGCGAGTCCAACGTGGACCACCTCTGCCTCGTCGTCGACCCGCTCGACTGGCAGGAGGTCATCGACTCCGGCGCGTTCGACGTCGTCGAGGGTCCCGTCCCGCGCTGGGGCGCCCGCGGCTCCGCCCAGTCCGTCTATGTGAAGGACCCGGACGGCAACACCGTCGAGCTCCGCTGGTACCCGCAGGACCTCCCGGCCGGGGAGGAGTGACGCCCCCGCGGCCGTACGGGGGGACCCGACGGGCCGCGGACGCGACCGGCGGCACCCGGCCCGCCGTCACCGGCCTCCCCGCGCGGAGGCCGGCCGGCGGGCCGGGGCGTCGTCCGGTCGATCCCGGGTAGCCGCACGGCAGGTGACCGTCACTCGTGATGGGGGATCGTCATGATGGCTCCGCGACACACTCCGGTGGGGGCCGTGCGGACGGCGGCGATGCTGATCGGCGTGGTCTTCCTCGTGGTCGGCGTGCTGGGCTTCGTGCCCGGCGTGACCACCGGCACCGACGAGATGACCTTCGCCGAGCACGACTCCGGCGCCGAACTCTTCGGCGTCTTCCAGGTCTCCGTGCTGCACAACCTGGTCCACCTGCTGTTCGGCCTCGCCGGCCTCGCCATGTCCGCCACGGCGCCGACGGCCCGCGCCTTCCTCGTCGACGGCGGGCTCGTCTACCTCGTGCTGTGGCTGTACGGCCTGCTGATCGACCTCGACAGCGAGGCCAACTTCGTCCCGGTGAACACCGCCGACAACTGGCTGCACCTGGGGCTCGGCGCCGCGATGGTGCTGCTCGGCCTCGTGCTGGGCCGCGGGCGGGCGCCGCTCGCGAGGCGGTGATCAGCCCTCTCGTACCGGGTGCTTGCTGAGGATGGACACCCGGTTGAAGGCGTTGATGGTGATGGCCGTCCAGACGACGGCCGACAGCTCGGCGTCGTCCAGGACCCCGCGGGCCTCGGCGTAGGCCCGCTCCTGCGCGTCCGCCTCGGCCGGGTGGGTGGTGGCCTCGGCGAGGGCGAGGGCGGCCCGCTCGCGCGGGGTGAAGAGGGCGGTGTCCCGCCAGGCGGCGAGCACGCCGAGCCGGCGGGGGGTCTCGCCGGCCCGGAGGGCGGCGCGGGTGTGCACGTCGAGGCAGTAGGCGCAGCCGTTGAGCTGGGACACGCGCAGGTTGACCAGCTCGACGAGGATCCGGTCGAGCCCGGCGGCCTCGCCCGCGCCCCGGACCGCCTGGGCCGCCTGGACGAAGGCCCTGTAGGCCTCGGGGGTCTGCTTGTCGAGGAAGATCCGCTGTCCGGTCGGTGCCGCCACGGCGTCGCTCACTGCCCGCTCCTTCACGGTCGCCCGCGCGTGCCGCGGGCCGGGGTCCCATCATCCCCCGACCGATAGTTGAAAATCAAACGAAATGGGTCCGGTCGACGGCGGCGGGGCGGGACGGGGGAACTCCCCGCCCGTGGCGGGCGGGGAGTTCCCGGACTCGTGGGGACGCGGCGGGTCACCAGCGGTACCACCGGGAACCGGAGCCGCGGAGCAGGAAACCGAGCACCCACAGGACGAGCACCGCCAGCGCGACGTACCAGAGCGCCTCGACGGCGAAGCCCGTCCCGAAGAGCACCAGGATCAGCAGGAGGACGAGAAGGAGGGGAACCATGACGGGGCCTTTCGAACGGTTCGGACAGGGGACGGTCCGGGCGCGGCTCAGCGCGGCGGCATGGGCTGCCGCCCCGGAGGCGCGTCCGGCGGATCCGGCGGCGGATCCGTGTCGGTGACCGGTACGGGACCGGGTCCCGGCGCGCCGGCCGGTCCGGCCGCGTCGCCGGGACGGAGCCGGTCGCGCCGGCCGCCGGTCGCCGCGTGACGGTCCTCGACGAAGTGCTTGAAGCGCCGGAGGTCGCCGGCGACCCGGGCGGAGACGATGCCCAGCGCCGCGGCCGCCCGCTCCGCCGGCCCCTCGGGCTCCATCTCCATCGCCAGTCGCACGCGCGTGTGGGTGGCGTCGATCGGCGTGAAGGTGACGACGCCCCGCTGGTGGGTCCCGCCGCCCACGGTCCGCCAGGCGATCCGCTCGTCCGGCAGCTGGTCGACGATCTCGGTGTCGAACTCCCGCCGGATCCCGACGATGCTCGTCCGCCAGTGGAGGTGCCGCTCGTCGGACCGCTCCACCGCCACCACGCCGTGCATGAAGCGGGGGAACTCCTCGAACCGCGTCCACTGGTCGTACACCTGCCGCAGCGGTGCGTTGACCCGGACCGTGTCGTGCACCACCGTCGTCACCTCCTCCGGCGGCCGGACGGAACCGGCTCCACACCCCCGCGTGTGCCCTGTACGGCCCGGAGCACTCGCCGGAGCGCGGGCCCCTCCCGGCGGGCCGGCGTCCGGCACTTGTCCCGGGACCGCGCGTCGCGGAAGATCTTCCGTGATCGACCGGGGCGGGGACACGAGGGAAAGGGCCGAGCGGGATGACGACGCTGATCAAGGGGGGCAACGGCTTCGTGCCGTCGGTGCCGTTGCGGATCGCCGTGCGCGGCCGGGGCGTGGACGCGATGGCGCTCCTTCTCACCGAGCGGGGGACCGTCCGGGGCGACGCGGACGTGGTCTTCCACGGCCGGCCGGCGCACCCGACGGGGACGGTGCGGCTCGCCCGGGCGCAGGACGGCACCGAGTGGCTGGAGGTGGCGCTGCCGGCGATCGAGGAGGGCGTCGCCCGGGTCCTCGTCGTCGGCTCCACGGACCGGGGCGCCCTGCGGGACGTGCCGGGACTCTCCGTGGAGGCCTTCGCCCCCGACGGCACCCCGGTCGCCCGGTACGACGTGACGGACGCGGCGGGGGAGACGGCGATGGTCCTCGCCGAGCTCTACCGGCGGGCCGGCGGCTGGAAGTTCCGGGCCGTCGGGCAGGGCTGGGCCGACGGCCTGGCGGGCCTGGCCACCGACCACGGCGTCGACGTGGCCGACGCGGCCCCGGCCGCCGCCCCTGCGCCGTGGCAGGCCCCGTCCGCGCCCGCGCCGGGCTCCGTGCCCCCGCCCGCGCCGTCCGCTCCCGCGCCCGCTTTCGTGCCCGCGCCCGCACCGGCTTTCGCGCCCGCGCCGACGGTCCCCGCGCCGGGCTTCGCGTCTCCGCCCGCCGCGCCCGCCGCCTTCGCCCCGCCCGCGCCCGGCCCCGCGCCCGTACCCGTCCCTGGTTCCGCGCCCGTACCCGCCCCCGCGCAGGCCGCCATGCCCCCGCACGGGGCGGCGGGGCCCGGGCAGGGGGACGCGTGGGCGTACGGGCCGGTGTTCGCGCCGTACACGGTGACCGGGCGGGACAACGACGTGATCACCGTGGAGGGGCTGCCGCCCGGCCCCGTCGTCGTCCAGCTGGAGGTGCCGGACGCGGGGTACACGGGGCTGTACGTCCTCGACCACCGCAACAAGGAGCAGGACGACCTGGTCAGCAGCACCGAGGACCACTACTTCGGCCGGGTGCTCACCACCGTCCCCGCCCACGGCACCCTGCGCCTCCGGCTGGAGGCCGAGGGCGCGTGGCGGGCGGAGGTCTCGCCCCTGGCGTCGGCCCGGCGGCTCACCGAGCAGGGGGTGGAGTCCCGGGGCCCCGACGTGCTGCTGCACACCGGCGGCGTCGCCGACCTGACGATCGACTACCGGGGCGACGACAACCTCATCGTCACCGCCTTCGAGCTGGCCGGCCACACCGACCACGCCGTCCTCCCGGACGACGAGGACCTGGTCAACGAGATCGGCGCGCGGCGCGAGACGGTCCCGCTCACCGAAGGGCCGCTCATCGTCCGGTTCGAGATGGCGGACGGCCCGTGGCGCGCCCGGCTCAAGCGCGTCCAGCCGCGCACCGGCCCGCTCTTCCCGGGCGGTGCCCCCGCGAGCCCCTGGCAGGCTCCGGCCCCGGACGGGCGCGAGGGGTGGTTCCCCCGTCGCTGAAGGGGGCTCAGAGCGGCGGGCCGACCGGCGGCGGCCCGCCGAAGACCTCCTCGCGGGCGGCCCGCAGCGCGAGGTCGAGCCCCCCGGCCAGGACCGGGTTCCCCGTCACCGCCGACAGCCGGATCGGGGCCCGCGAGTGGGCGAGGACCCGCACCTCGCGCTCGACCAGCGCCCGCAGCGGTTCGCCGCCCGCCGCGCAGAGCCGCCCCGCCAGCACGACGAGGCCGGGATCGACGACGGTGACGATGGACGCCAGGCCGGCGGCGAGCCGGGCCGCCACCCGGGCGAGCCCCGCCCGCGCGGCACCGGCCTCCCCGGCCGTCACCCCGGCACCGTCCCCCGCCGCCCCGGCCCGGCGCACCGCCTCGGCGACCGCCTCCGCGAAGTCGGCGCCCGGCACCCCGTGCGCGCGCAGCACCTCCCGTACCGCGTCCCCGCCGGCGAGCTCCTGGTAGCCGTGCCGGCCGTAGGGGTCGCCGGCCTCGCGGGCCGTCGGCGCGCCGGGCAGCGGGAGGTAACCCACCTCGCCCGCGCCGCCGAAGTGCCCCCGGTACAGGCGCCCGCCGATGACGAGGGCGGCGCCCAGCCCCTCGTCCGCCCACAGCAGGACGAAGTCCGGGCAGTCGGGGACGTGCGCCCGCTCGGCGACGGCCGCGAGGTTCACGTCGTTCTCGATCCGGACGGGGAGGCCGAGGGCCGCGCCGAGCGTCCGCTCCACGTCGGGGAAGAGCCAGGCCGCCATGTCCTCCTCGCCGGCGTACGCGAGACGGCCGGTCGTCGGGTCCACCGCGCCCTGCACGCCGATGACGACCCGCTTCGGCGGCTCCGGGACCGGGACCCGGCCCAGGGCCGCGCGCAGCGCCGCCACCAGCTCCTCCCGCCCGGCCCCCGCCGGCACCGGCGCCTCCGCCTCGCCGAGCACCGCGCCGGTGATGTCCGCGGCCCGCACCGCGATCCACTCGGGCGTCACGTCGACGGCGGCGACGAAGCCCGCCGCCGGGTTGACCCGGTACGTCTCCGGGACGCGCCCGGGCAGCCCCGTCCGCAGCCCGTTCCCCACCACGAGCCCGGCCTCCTCCAGCCGGGCGAGGACCTGGGAGGCGGTGGGCTTGGAGAGGCCGGTGAGCCTGCTGATCTCGGGGCGGGTGAGCGGCCCCTGACGGAGCAGCAGGTGGAGGGCGGCACGGTCGTTGACCGCCCGCACCAGTCCCGGCGTGCCACGGACGAGCTCGGTCACATGCCCTCCGCCGGCGGATCGGCCTCGCTGTTCGGACGAGGACTCACCCTATCGCGCGACACCGGGGCGGAAAGGGGTCGCCGGCGGCGGGAGCGGTGGCCCGTTCGGAGGACGCCGGGGGCCGGCGCGTGACCCCGGGCGGAACGTTCCGTTGAGAGGGCGTGACCTCATCTCGACGCATCTCCTCGGTCCTCGCCGTCGCCGCCGCCTTCTCCTGCCTGGGCGGCGCCGCCACGCAGGCCGTCGCCGCCCCCGCGGGCCCGCTCGGCCCGCCGATCAGCCCGATCGCCGAACTGGACGCCCTCGCCACCACCGGCATGCCCGAGGACGCCCGCGCCGCGTACCCCGGCGTCGGCGAGCAGCTCGGCGGACTGAGCAGGGTCAACGAACTCCACCAGCTCCACCAGCTCACCGACCAGGCCGCGCCGGTCATGGGGCTGCTCCCCGAGATCTCCACCTGACGGGAGCTCCGCCCACCCACCCCGCGGGCGCGCCCGTACGACTCCGGCGCCCGGACGGCCGCAGCACGACCGTCCGGGCGCCGGCCCGCGTCCGGACCCGCCCGGATCAGCGCAGGTCGAAGCGGTCCAGCTCCATCACCTTCGTCCAGGCGGCGACGAAGTCACGGACGAACTTCGCGCCCGCGTCCCGCGCCGCGTACACCTCCGCCAGGGCCCGCAGCTGGGCGTGGGAGCCGAAGACCAGGTCCACGGCGGTGCCCGTCCACCGCAGTTCGCCGGTGGCCCGGTCCCGGCCCTCGTAGACGTTCTCGTCCTGCTCCGAGACCTTCCACTCCGTGCCCATGTCGAGCAGGTTGACGAAGAAGTCGGTGGTCAGGCTGCCCGGCCGGTCGGTGAGGACGCCGTGGCGGGTCCCGCCGTGGCCGGTGTCCAGCGCCCGCATGCCGCCGATCAGGACCGTCATCTCCGGGGCCGTCAGGGTGAGCAGGGAGGCCCGGTCGAGCAGCAGCGTCTCCGGCGACAGCTTCTCGCCGGCCCCCAGGTAGTTGCGGAAGCCGTCGGCGCGCGGTTCGAGGACGGCGAAGGTCTCCACGTCCGTCTGCTCCTGCGTGGCGTCCGTCCGCCCCGGGGTGAACGGCACCGTCACCGGGTGGCCGGCGTCCTTCGCGGCCTGCTCGACGGCCGCGCAGCCGCCCAGCACGATCAGGTCGGCCAGCGAGATCCGGGTGCCGTCGCTCCGCCCGGCGGCGAACTCCTCCCGGAGGGCCTCCAGGGTGCGGACCGCCTCGGCCACCTCCGGCAGGTCGTTGACCGCCCAGTCCTTCTGCGGGGCGAGCCGGAGCCGGGCCCCGTTGGCGCCGCCGCGCTTGTCGGTGCCGCGGAAGCTCGCCGCCGACGCCCAGGCGGTGGTGACCAGTTGCGGGACGCTCAGCCCCGAGGCGAGGATCCGCTCCTTGAGGGCGGCGATGTCCTCGTCCCCCACCAGGTCGTGGTCGACCGGCGGCACCGGGTCCTGCCAGAGCTGAGGCTCCGGCACCCACGGCCCCAGGTAGCGGGAGACCGGCCCCATGTCGCGGTGGAGCAGCTTGTACCAGGCCTTGGCGAACGCCTCCGCCAGCTGGTCGGGGTTCTCGTGGAAGCGGCGGGAGATCGGCCCGTAGACCGGGTCCATCCGCAGCGCCAGGTCGGTCGTCAGCATCATCGGCGCGTGCCGCTTCGACGGGTCGTGCGCGTCCGGGACGGCGTCCCCGGCGGCCGGGTCGGTGGGCTTCCACTGGTGGGCGCCGGCCGGGCTGGTGGTCAGCTCCCACTCGTACCCGTACAGGTTGTCGAGGAAGCCGTTGTCCCACCGGGTCGGGTGGTTGGTCCAGGCCCCCTCCAGACCGCTGGTGAGGGCGTCGCCGCCGACGCCGGTGCCGGACGTGTTCCGCCAGCCGATGCCCTGCTGCTCGATCGGCGCGGCCTCCGGCTCCGGGCCGATGTACTGCGGGTCCACCGCACCGTGGCACTTGCCGAAGGTGTGGCCGCCGACGATGAGGGCGACGGTCTCCTCGTCGTTCATCGCCATCCGGCCGAAGGTCTCGCGGATGTCGCGGGCGGCGGCCAGCGGGTCCGGATTCCCGTTCGGGCCCTCCGGGTTGACGTAGATGAGGCCCATCTGGACCGCGCCGAGGGGGCCCGAGAGCTCCCGGTCGCCGCTGTAGCGCTCGTCGCCGAGCCAGGTGTCCTCCGGGCCCCAGAAGATCTCCTCCGGCTCCCAGATGTCCTCGCGGCCGAATCCGAATCCGAAGGTCTTGAACCCCATGGACTGCATCGCGCAGTCACCGGTGAAAACCAGGAGATCGGCCCAGGAGATCTTCTGTCCGTACTTCTGCTTCACCGGCCACAGCAGTCGGCGGGCCTTGTCCAGACTCGCGTTGTCCGGCCAGCTGTTCAGCGGCGCGAACCGCTGGGCGCCGCTTCCGCCGCCGCCGCGGCCGTCGGCGATGCGGTACGTGCCCGCCGCGTGCCAGCTCATCCGGATGAAAAGCGGACCGTAGTGCCCGTAGTCCGCGGGCCACCATTCCTGCGAGTCCGTCATCAGGGCCATGACGTCCCGCTTCAGCTCCTCGATGTCGAGGGACGCGAATTCCTTCGCGTAGTCGAAGTCCTTGTCGAGGGGATCGGCCTGCGGATCATTCCGATGGAGTACGGAGAGGTCCAGCTGATTCGGCCACCAGTCCCGATTGGTCCGGGGCCGGGTGTCCTTGGGGCTGGGGGAGGGAATTGCCGGGTTCTCGCTCTCACTGCCGGTCACGTACGGCCTTCTTCCTGTGTGCTCGCTCTTTCCCGCCGCCGGCCGGAATTCTCACGGCGGCGCGTCCGTATGGTCGCGCACCGGGCTTCCCTCGGCCACGCGAACACGCAGGGCACGGCTGCCCGGAAGGAATCGGCCCGGAAATCGCCCGCGGACCCGGAAATCGCTCACGATGACGGGAATCGCTCGTGTTTCCGGAAACCGGTCCCGGGACCGGGACCGCCCTCAGGAGGGGCCGGTCGGGGCGGGGCTCCGCCGCCGGACGTCGAGCGTGGCGCAGTGGAAGGAGCCGCCGAACGGCGCGTAGTGCAGGAGGTCGCAGGGCACGGGCTCGAAACCCCAGCGCTCCAGGGCGCGCAGCGTCCGGGTGTGGTGCCGCTCCGCCACCACCCTCTTCTCGTCGAGCATCAGCACGTTCATGCTCAGCCATTTGCCGCACATCGAGGTGATCCGCAGCAGCCGTTCCGGCAGGGGATCGGGCTCGGGCGCCGTGAGGATCTCCCAGGAGTCCAGCACCGGCGGCAGCCGGTCGGGATCGACGTACTCCGGGTTCACCAGGGCGCGGCCCGGCGCGAGCGGCAGGAACGTGGTGTCGATGTGCATCGGCGTCCGGCAGCGGCTCTCGATCTCGTGGATCCGGTACTCCGGGCCCAGGTGGCGCCGCAGCCACTCGATGCCCATGCGGTTGGTGACGTTGCTGCGCGTCACGAACAGGTCCCGGCCCGCCCGGACGAAGTCGGCCGCGTCGAAGACCGGCTCGAACTCGGTCACCAGGTGCCGCACCGGCTCGCCGGGCCGGGGCGGTCGGTACGACGGGTCGAAGAGCTCGTCCGTCAACTGCGGCCTCGGCGCGGCCGTCCAGCGCGCCCCGCGCCGGAAGTAGTCCTTGAGCAGGGAGCGGTACGCGTGCGTCTCGAAGTACCGGCAGGGCCACGCCATGGGCGTCTCGATGATCTCGTCGTCGACGACGAGCATGCTGTCCCGGGGGCAGGCGGTGCAGAAGCCGCGCGTGGACCACTCGGGCGTGGCGAACCGCCGCCGGTGGGGCACCGCGTCCGGCCGCCGGACCGTCACCCCGAGGGACTCCAGGAGGGCGACGAAGCCCTCGATCTCCTCCTCGGCCTTCCCGACCAGCATCCGGGGGTAGCGGAACCCGGCGGCGACCCCCTGGAGCCGGGCCGCCCAGCCCGGCATGGTGGACCGGACCGTCGGGTGCCGGGAGGGGATCGTGGCGCCGTCGACGCGGCCCACCACGACCTCCTCCAGCGGGTCCCACTCGGTGGACGAGCGGACCGGCGAGCCCCCGGCCGCCCCGCCGGGGGACGCCTCCGGCGGGACGGGGCGGGGGCCGGGCGGGGGGAACTCCCGCGAGCGGGTCGGGAACGCCGTCACGGCTGCCTCCTGGGGGGTCGGCGGCACGGCACCGGGCGCGGTGCGCAGAGCGCGGCTTCCCCGGCGGACCCCTCCGCATGCCCGCAGGCACCGGCCGCCCGTGTTGAGGGCCCCGGGGCCCGTTCCTAGGCTGGGGGCGAGAGAGCAGGAGGGCTTCGATGGCCGCCGTCACCGTGCACCGCGCCGTCCTCGGCGGCGGACGCCCGACGCTCCCGTACGCGGCGGCCGGCCGGCCCGGGAGCGGCCTCCCGCTCGTCCTCGTCCACGGCTACGTCGACTCCTGGTGGACCTTCGAGCCGCTGCTGCGGGCCCTGCCGGCCGCGCTGCGCGCCTACGCGCCGACCCAGCGCGGCCACGGCGACGCCGACAAGCCCGAGGAGGGGTATCTCCCCGAGGACTTCGCCGACGACCTGGTCGCCTTCCTCGACCACCTCGGCATCGAGCGGGCCGTCCTCGTCGGCGGGTCGAGCGGCGGCGTACCGGCGCGGATCGTGGCCGGCCGGCGGCCCGACCGGGTCGCCGGCCTCGTCCTGCTCGGCGTCCCCGCCCTGCTCGCCGACAAGCCCGGCGTCACCGCCTTCCTGGAGACCGTCCGCACCCTGGAGGACCCCGTCGACCGCGGGTTCGCCGCCGAGTTCACCCGCGGGCTCGGGACGGACCGGCTGGCCCCCGGCTTCCTGGAGACCCTCGTCGACGAGAGCGCCAAGGCCCCGGCCCGCGTCTGGCGCGAGACCCTGCGCGGACTCCTGGAGACCGACCTCGCGGCCACCCTCACCGGGATCCTCGTCCCCACCCTCGTCGTCTGGGGCGACCAGGACCCCTTCCTCACCCGTTCGGACCAGCAGGCCGTCCTCGACGCGATCCCCGACTCCCGGCTCCTCGTCCACGAGGGCGCCGGGCACCTCGTGCACGGGGAGGACCCCGAGCGGGTCGCGCGCGAACTCGCCGCCTTCACCGCCGGACTGCGCGGCTGACCGCCCCGCCCGGCCGGAAGAACCGCGGACCGCGCCGCCCCCGGCCGGAAAAAATCCCTGGACCCCCCGGGCCGCACTGCGCCACACTCCGTCACCCACCGTGTCCGCGCAACGACGGAAGGTCGTGATGGGAACCTCAGAACAACGCGGCGGCGGGCCGGGCAGCAGCTCCGTCCGCCTCGCCCTCCGCCACTACGGCGGAGAGCTGGTCCGGCTCCGACGGGTGGCCGTACCCGCCCTGCTGCTGCCGGCCCTCGGCAACATCGCCATCAACTACCTCGCCCCCCTCGTGGTCGCGAAGCTCGTCGGCCGGGTCGCCGACGACGGCGCCGCCACCACCCTCGACTCGGTCCTGCCCTACGCCCTCGGCTTCGCCGGCGTCCTCCTCCTCGGCGAGGCGCTGTGGCGGGTCGGCTTCCACTGCCTCAACCGGCTCGACGCCCACGGCATCGAGCACCTGTACGCCGTCGGGATGGACGAACTCCTCGCCAAGGACGCGGCGTTCTTCCACGACAACTTCGCCGGCTCGCTCACCAAGCGGGTCATCAGCTTCGCCTCCCGCTTCGAGGACTTCGTCGACACCCTGACCTTCCAGGTGATGGGCAGCTTCGTCCCGCTGCTCTTCGCCTCGGTGGTCCTCTGGCAGTACGACCCGCTGCTCGTCGCCGGCCTCCTGGTGATGATCGCCCTCACCGCCGTCTGCGTCTTTCCGCTCGTCCGCCGCCGGCAGCGCATCGTCGCCGCGCGCGAGGAGGCCATCGCCCGGGTGTCGGGTCACGTCGCCGACGTGCTCACCAACATGGACAGCGTCCGCTCCTTCGCCGCCGAGGAGCGGGAGGCCGCCGAACACCGGTCCCGCACCGCCGAGTCGCGCCGGATCACCCTGCGCTCCTGGGACTACGGCAACCTGCGCATCGACACCCTCGTGGCGCCGCTCTCCGTCGTCACCAACGTGATCGGGCTCGTCCTCGCGCTGACGCTCGGGGCGGGGGAGCGGGGCGTGGAGGCGATCATCGTGGCGTTCACGTACTACGCCAACGCCACCCGCATCATGTTCGAGTTCAACCAGATCTACCGGCGCCTGGAGAGCTCCGTGACGGAGGCCGCCCAGTTCACCGAACTCCTCCTGGAGCCGCCGGCCGTCGTCGACCCGCCCCGTCCCGAGCCCGTCACGGACCGGTCCGGCGCGGTCCGCTTCGAAGGGGTCAGCTTCGCGCACCGGGGGGCGAAGCCGCTGTTCGAAGGGCTCGACCTGGACGTGCCCGCCGGCACCAAGGTCGGTTTCGTCGGCCGGTCCGGCGGCGGCAAGACCACCCTCGTCCGGCTGCTGCTGCGGATGACCGACGTCGACGGCGGACGGATCCTGATCGGCGGCCAGGACATCAGCCGCATGCGCCAGTCCGACCTGCGCGGCCTCATCGCCTCCGTACCGCAGGACCCGGCCATGTTCCACCGCACCCTGCGGGAGAACATCGCCTTCGCCCGCCCCGGGGCCACCGAGGCCGAGATCCGGCGGGCCGCCGAGGCCGCCCACGTCACCGAGTTCGCCGACGCCCTGCCCGAGGGCTTCGACACCCTCGTCGGGGAGCGCGGGGTGAAGCTCTCCGGCGGACAGCGGCAGCGGGTCGCGCTCGCCCGGGCGATCCTGCGCGACGCACCGGTCCTCCTCCTCGACGAGGCGACCAGCGCCCTCGACTCCGAGAGCGAACTCCTCGTCCAGGACGCCCTGTGGCGGCTCATGGAGGGCCGGACCGCGCTCGTCGTCGCCCACCGGCTCTCCACCGTCGCCGGCATGGACCGGCTCGTCGTCCTCGACCGCGGCCGGATCGTCGAGGAGGGCGACCACCGCGAACTGCTCGCCGCGGACGGCGCGTACGCCAAGTTGTGGCGCCACCAGTCGGGCGGCTTCCTCGACGAGGCCCCCACCGGCCCGGCGGGACCGGAACCCACCCTGAACCGCTGACCGCCACACCGCCCCGACCAGCGGGTTCGTCCCGGCCCGCCGGTCCCGGGGCTGCGGGCCGTGCGGGTGCGGACACGGTGCGCGTCTGCCAGCCTGGTGGTTGCGTGCCCGGCACAACGCCTTGACGGAAACCGTCCGTGCCACCGCCCCCCCCGGGCGGTGGCACGGCGTACGACGGAAGGAGGCGGTCATGCTCATCGGCCACGCCTTCGAGGAGGGCGTCCTGCACCTGTCGCTCCCGGGCGACCTCGCTCTCACCATGCGGTCCGCGGCCGACTTGGAGGCCCAGGCCCTGGCCCACGCGCACCGCCCCCGGCACGTCCGGGTCCAGCTCTCCACCGCCGACCCCTCACCCGCCTCCCTGAGCGTGCTCTCCCGGGTCCGCCGCTTCTGCGAGACCGTCCGGATCCCCCTCACCGTCGTCGGCCCCGCTCCGGTCCGGGTCCTCGCCGACGCGCTCCTCACCGAGGAGCCTCACCCGAACGGGTGAGTCGGGGCGCCGGTGGGCGGCGCGCGGTCACGGCCGGAAGAGGATCTTCACCGCGTCGTCGCTCTTCGACTGGAACATCTCGTACGCGGCCGGCGCCTCGTCCAGCGGCAGCCGGTGCGTCGCGAAGCCGTCCACGCCCAGCGGATCGGCGTCGGTGAGCAGCGGAAGCAGCTCGTCCACCCAGCGCAGCACGTTCGCCTGCCCCATGCGCAGCCGGAGCTGCTTGTCGAACATGACGAGCAGCGGCATCGGGTCGGCGGCACCGCCGTACACCCCGGCCAGCGACACCGTGCCGCCCCGTCGCACCAGCTCGACCGCCAGGTGCAGCGCCGACAGGCGGTCCACGCCGTAGCGGCGCATCAGCCGCCCGGCCAGCGCGTCCGGCAGCAGTGCCACCAGGCTCTGCAGCGTCTTCGCCACCGGCGCGCCGTGCGCCTCCATCCCGACCGCGTCGACGACGGCGTCGGGACCCCGCCCGTCCGTCAGGTCGCGCACCCGCTCCACCAGCTCGCCGTCGTCCGCCGCGGGATCCAGGACGTGGACGCCGCGGGCGGCCGCCCGGGCCCGCCGGGCCGCCACCGGGTCGATCCCGACGACCGTCTCCGCCCCGCGCAGCAGGGCGATCCGGGCGGCCATGTCCCCGATGGGCCCGAGGCCGAGCACGGCGAGCGAGCCGCCGCGCGGCACCTCGGCGTAGTCGACCGCCTGCCACGCCGTCGGCAGCACGTCCGACAGGTAGACGAACCGGTCGTCCGGCGGCCCCTCGGGCACCGGGATCGGCAGGGTGTCGCCGAACGGCACCCGGAGGAACTCCGCCTGGCCGCCCGGCACCTGCCCGTACAGCTTGGTGTAGCCGAACAGCGCGGCCCCGCTCCCGTACGCGCGGACCTGGGTCGTCTCGCACTGCGAGTGCAGTCCCGCCAGGCACATCGGGCACCGCCCGCAGGAGACGTTGAACGGCACCACCACCCGGTCGCCCGGCTTCACCCGGCGCACCTCGGAGCCGGTCTCCTCCACCACCCCCATCGGCTCGTGCCCCAGGATGTCGCCCGGGTCCAGGAACGGGCCGAGGACCTCGTACAGGTGCAGGTCCGATCCGCACAGCCCGCTCGTGGTGATCCGCACGATCACGTCCGTGGGCTCCTGGAGCACCGGGTCGGGCACCGACTCCACCGTGACCTTCCGCCGGGCCTGCCAGGTGACGGCCTTCATCGCGGCCACCTCCTCCTCCGGCGCCGTGGGCGCCGGTCGCCGTCGTCGGCCCGTCCGGCGGGACGCGGAGGGCCGCCCGGCGGGTACCCGGGGCGGATGGCCCCACACCTCCGCGCGCGCCCGGAGGCGCCCGCCCCGCCGTTTACGACCCGGCGCCCCCGGCAAGGCGCCGCGCATGACACATTTCGGCTACACGATGATGACCGAGCAGGCGGGCCCCCGTGAGCTGGTCGACCACGTGGTCGAGGCCGAACGCGTCGGCTTCGACTTCTCCGTGATCTCCGACCACTCCTTCCCCTGGCTCGACGCCCAAGGGCACTCCCCGTACGCGTGGAGCGTGCTGGGGGCGGCCGCCCAGGCCACCACCCGGATCCCGCTGATGACGTACGTGACCTGCCCGAGCTTCCGCTACCACCCGGCCGTGGTGGCGCAGAAGGCGGCGACGCTCCAGCTGCTCTCCGAGGGCCGCTTCCGGCTGGGCCTCGGCTCCGGCGAGAACCTCAACGAGCACATCACCGGCGCCGGCTGGCCCACCGCCCGCGTCCGGCTGGAACGCCTGGAGGAGGCCGTCGACATCATCCGCGCCCTCTTCACCGGCTCGTACGTGAACCACCACGGGCGCCACTTCGACGTCACCGCCGCCCGCCTCTGGGACCTTCCCGACACGCCCCCGCCGATCGGGATCGCCGCCTCCGGACCGCGCTCCGCGGCCCTCGCCGGCCGCCGCGCCGACCTCCTCGTCGCCGTCGAACCGAAACGGGAACTGACCGAGGACTTCGACCGGCACGGCGGCACCGGCAAGCCCAGGATCGGACAGCTCCCGATCTGTTACGACCCCGACGAGGACGCCGCCGTGGCCCGCGCCCACGAGCAGTTCCGCTGGTCGCTCGGCGGCTGGCGGGTCAACCCGGAACTGCCGCTGCCGGAGAGCTTCGACCAGGCCGCCGCGCACGTCGGCCCCGAGGACGTGGCCGAGGCGATCCCCTGCGGCGACGACCCCGGCGCGGTGGTGAAGGCCGCCGACGCCTATCGGAAGGCCGGCTTCACGGACCTCGCGC
Source organism: Streptomyces sp. NPDC035033 (assembly GCF_040636735.1). NCBI lineage: Bacteria > Bacillati > Actinomycetota > Actinomycetes > Kitasatosporales > Streptomycetaceae > Streptomyces > Streptomyces sp. NPDC035033. Next base: position 33,405 of record NZ_JBEZUZ010000043.1, read on the forward strand.
TCGTCCAGATCGGCGGCGCCCACCAGGCCCCCTTCCTCGAATGGGCCCGGACCACCCTGCTGCCCGCCCTGCGGGCCGCCTGAGGCCGGCGCGGAACCCGGAGGCGTACGAGATGAACGAGTCCGGCCCCCGTGCGGACCCGGGCGGCGCCCCGCTGCGCGCCCTGGCCCTCGTCTGCACCCTCACCCCCTCGCCCGCCCGCTCCAGCTCCCAGCTGCTCGCCGAACGGACCATGGCCGCGCTCGCCGGGCACGGCGTCACCGGCCGGATCCTCCGGGTCGTCGACCACGACGTGCGCCCCGGGGTGGAGACCGACATGGGCGACGGCGACGCCTGGCCCGCGATCCGGCAGGAGATGCTCGACGCCGACATCCTCGTCCTCGCCACCCCGATCTGGCTGGGCCACCCGTCGAGCGTCGCCCAGCGGGTCCTGGAGCGCCTGGACGCCGAGCTCTCCGAGACGGACGACGAGGGCCGCCTGCTCACCTACGGCAAGGTGGCCGTCGTCTGCGTGGTCGGCAACGAGGACGGCGCCCACAAGGTGAGCGCCGACCTCTTCCAGGGCCTCGACGACGTCGGCTTCACCCTGCCCGCGAACGCCGTCACCTACTGGGTCGGCGAGGCCATGCAGGGCACCGACTACCAGGACCTCGACGAGCCGCCCGAGGCCACCGAGAACACCACGCGGACCCTCGCCCGCAACGCGGCCCACCTCGCCCGGCTCCTGAAGGACGCCCCCTACCCGCCGGAACGGCGCCCCGGCACCCACTGAACGGCGGCCCCGGGGTGCGGAGCGCCGGGCGGCGGCGTTGACTGGGCGGACGACCACCCGGGAGCCGAGGGAGAGCACGACATGACCGGACGCTGGGTACAGGGCGCCGCCGGCGGCCTGCTGGCGGGAGCCGTCCTGATGGGCGCGGTGGGCTGCTCGGACGGCGACGGCGACCCGGTGTCGGGCGCGGTCAGCGAGGCCGCCTCGGCGGTCGCCTCCGCCGCCGAGGGGATCTCGGACGCGGCCTCGAAGGCCGCCGACCGGGCCGAGAAGCAACTGGCCGAGATCAAGAACGGCGTCGACGCCGAGGACGAGGTGGAGCTCGGCGACCCCGGCACCGACGCCGACGGCCGCACCACCGTCCCGGTCACCGTCGACAACACCGACGACAAGGCCAGGTCGTTCGCGGTCCAGGTGGAGTACGAGGACGCCGACGGCAAACTGCTCGACACCGTCGTCGTCACCATCTCCGACGTGCCGGCCGGCCGGACGGGCGACGGCACCGCCCGCAGCACCCACAAGCTCTCCGGCACCGTGACCCCCTCCGTCGGCACCGCCCTGCGCTACTGACCCCGGCGGGGCGCGCGGCGGCGGAAAACCGGTACCGCCGGCGCCGCCCGGCCCCCAGACTCCTGTCATGACCGACATGGACGCCTTCCGGACCGAGGTCGCCGCCTGGGCGGCCGGCGGCACCGGCGACACCGCGCGCGACCTCGCCGCCCGCCTGCCCGTCCGGACCGCGGTGCTCCTCGAAGGACGCAGCGACGTGGCCGCCGTCGAGGCGCTGGCCGCCCGCCGGGGCCGCGACCTCGCCGCCGAGGGCGTCTGCGTCCTGTCCATGGACGGCGCCACCAACGCCGCCCGCCACGCCCGCCTCCTCGGCCCGTCCGGCCTCGGCCTGCGCCTCACCGGCCTCTGCGACGACGCCGAACGCGCCCACTACGCCCGGGGCCTGGCGGCGGCGGGCGCCGACCCGGACGCCTTCTTCGTCTGCGTCGCCGACCTGGAGGACGAGCTGATCCGCGCCCTCGGCGTCGACCGGGTCGCCGAACTGGTCCACGCCGAGGGCGAGGGACGCCCCCTGCGCACCTTCCTGAACCAGCCCGCCCAGCGGGACCGGAGCCCCCGGCTGCGGATGCGCCGCTTCCTCGGCACGACCTCGGGACGGAAGATCCGGTACGGACGCGTCCTCGTGGAGGGCCTGGACCCCGCCCGCGTCCCGGCCCCGCTCGACGCCCTGCTCGCCTCCCTCTGAGCCGGTCCGGTCCCGGCCGGGCCGCCGGAAGGGGGACGGCGCCGCCTGACACGAACCGGGCGGACGCGTCGCGCCCCCGACTTCGGGGTAAACAGAGATCGAACGCCCCCTCTCCCGAACGGACTTGTGCGCGTTGAGCATGCCACTCGGATCCCGTGTGCCAGGCAGGACCTGGACGATTCGCCTCACCGGCCACCACGACCACTCGGCGCGGGTCAGCTGCACCACCGCGGGCTGCCGCATGCCCGAGCGCTCCAAGGACGTGCGCGCGCTGCGCGCCTTCGCCGCCGAGCACGTCCGGGCGCACGCCCGCCTCGCCACCCCGCGGCCGAACGCCTCCTGCGCCTGCGGCGGGGCCGGCTGCCGCCACCACCAGGCCCGGGCCCTGTGCTCCGGCCGGACCCTGCTCGTCCTCATCCACAACCCCGCCGTCGGCGAGGTCTGGACGCTCGCCGAGATCTGCGAGGTCTGCGCCCCGCTGATCACCCACGCCCGGGTCGTGGCGCGCGCCGCGAGCCCCGCCCGGGCACCGGGACCGGAGCGGGTGCCCGAGCCGCGGACCGCGGCCCCGGCCGCCCCCGCCGCCTCCGCCCCCGGCGTCCCCGTGCTGTTCTCCTCCCCGGAGGCCGCCGGCGGCGCCACGGACCCCGCCGGCTCCCGCCAGGCCCGCCGCCCCCGCAGGGGCGGACGCGGCAACCGCGCGGGCGGCGGCCGGTACTGACCCCGAGCCCGGCGTGGTCCGGAAGGAACGGCCTACCCCCGCCGGGGGACGAACGCCGGGCGCAGGGACGGGTCGACCGGGTCGTAGTAGCGGTGGAAGACCGGCGTCGCCGCGCCTGACAGCGGCGGCACGATCCAGCTCCAGTCGGCCGGCGTCGGCCGGCCGTGCCGCCGCTCGCGCGCGACGTGCTTCAGGAAGCGCTCGGACTCGGTGTGGTGGTCCGCCATCGTCACCCCGTCCTCCTGGAAGGAGTGCAGGACCGCCACGTTCAACTCCACCAGCGCCCGGTCCCGCCACAGCGTCCGCTCCGAGGAGCGGTCCAGGCCCAGCCGCTCCGCCACCAGCGGCAGCAGGTCGTACCGGTCGGCGTCGGCGAGGTTCCGGGCGCCTATCTCCGTGCCCATGTACCAGCCGTTGAACGGCGCCGCCGGGTACCGCACCCCGCCGATCTCCAGCACCATGTCGCTGATCGCCGGCACCGCGTACCAGCGCAGTCCCAGCTCCGCGAACCAGGCGTGCTCGGGGTGGCGCAGCGCCACCTCCCGCACGGCGCCGTCCGGCAGCCCGTACCGCTCCGGGCGGGCGCCGGGCCGCTCCCGCACCATCAGCGGCAGCACCTGGAACGGCTCCTCCTCCCGCTTCCAGCCCAGCTCGCGGGCGAGGGCCGTGGCCGCCGCCGCGCGCGGATCGCCGACCCAGCGGCCGGAGGGGGTGCGGTGGCCCGCGTACCGGACCAGCTGGTCGTTGACGATCCGGGGCGCCGGACGGCCGGGCCGGTCCGGGGCGAAGACGGTGAGGACCGGGCGGATCCTTCCGCCGTCGCCCGCCGCGCGCAGGTGCTCGGCGCAGGCCTCGGCGATCCCGTCGGCGGACGACACGTCGCGCAGGTCCCGCACGACGAGGCTGTTCCAGTAGAGGCGGCCGATGCAGCGGGCCGCGTTGCGCCAGGCGACCCGGGCGCCGAAGGCCAGCTCCTCGGGGGTGTGTTCGTAGGTGCCGGTACGGGCGATCTCGGCCCGCACCCGGCGGACCCGGGCGTCCGCGTCCCCGGCGCCCGGGCACTCGTCGTGGAACTGCCGGACGAACTCCTCCGCCTCCCGCCGGTCCACCCGGTCCGGCTCGCGGACGGCGGAGGGCGCCGGGGCGGGGGCCGCGGGGGCGGCCGAGTGGGGGCAAGCGCCGCCGGCGGGGGCGGACGCGCGGCGACGGATCAGACTGAAGACCAAGGTGTTTCCTCCCTGGCCCATGACTACCGTACGGAGCCGTCCGGCTGTGGAGAGTGTTCGAACTTCGCCGGAGTGGACGGGCGCGGCTGGTAGGGTGCCCCGCCGTCCGCGAGGCGGCGAGCCGTCCGCCGCTCCCCGCCGGCGCGGTTCAGACGGCGGTCAGCACGTCCGTGCGGACCCGGTCCAGAACCAGGCCGCCGTCGAGCCGGACCCGCGCCGTGACGACCGGACGGCGGTTCCGGTACGCGTTCCACGCCGGTTCCAGGCCGCGCACCTGCTCCTCCAGGCGCTCCCGGCTCGCGGGCGGCATCTGGGCGCCGTACGACTCCAGGAGCGAGAGCAGCCGCTCGTACTCGGCCGCCTCCGGGTCCGGCCGGGGCTCCTCCGGCTCGTCGACCCGCTCGACGACGCCCTCCGCCCCAGCCCCGAGCAGCAGCGCCCCGGCCACCGCCTCCGGCTCCTCCGCCGGGTCGCCGGCCGCCGTGACCGTCCCGGCCAGTCTCAGATCGACCGCCAGGCGCACCCGCCGGCCCCGTGTGAACGTCATCCGGCCTTCTTAGCACGGCCGGTACGGCCGGGAGGCACGGCCCCGGCCCCGCCGGAGGCTCAGGAGGGCAGGTCCTGCTCGGCCCAGACGACCTTGCCGCCGGGGGTGCGGCAGGAACCCCAGCGGCGGCAGAGCATGTTGACGAGCTGGAGGCCGCGGCCGCCCTCGTCGCTGAGGTCGGCGTGCTGGATCTGCGGGAGGTCGGGACCGGTGTCCGAGACCTCGACGACCAGCCGCTCGCCGCGCAGCAGCCGCAGCTCGCCCGGCCCGTTGCCGTACCGCAGGGCGTTGCCGACCAGTTCGGAGACGACCAGCTCGCACACGTCGGCGAGGTCGTCCAGGCCCCAGTCGGCGAGCTGGCGGGTGACCAGCCGCCGGGCCTCCGACGCGGCCCGGCCGCCGTCGGACAGCGGCCACACCCGCAGCTCGGTCCCCGGCGCGGGCGGGACGGCCCGGGCGGTCAGCACCACCGCCTCGTCGAAGCGGCCGGGCCCGGCCGGGGCCGCCGCGATCAGCCCGCCGCCCTCCAGGGCGTCCGGCGGCAGGGCGAGCGCCGCCGACCGCAGCCGGCCGAGCTGGGCCTCCAGGTCGGCGCCGCGCGCCTTCACCAGGCCGTCGGTGTACAGGACGAGCGCTCCGCCGTCGGGGACGGCCACCGTCACCGGGTCGTACGGGATCACCCCCGCGCCCAGCGGCGCCCCGGCCGGCAGCGCGACGAACTCGGCCCCGCCACGCCCGTCGAGGAGGAGCGGCGGCAGGTGGCCGGCGCCCGCCAGGGTGACCCGGGAGCCCGCGGGGTCGTGGACCGCACACAGGAAGGTGGCGACCTGGTCGTCCTCCAGGTCCCGGGTGGCGAGGTCGAGCCGGGCGAGGACCCGCTCGGGCGCCATGTCGAGGGTCATCAGGGTACGGGCGACGGCCCGGAGCCGCCCCATGGTGGCGGCGGCCGGCAGCCCCTGGCCCATGACGTCGCCCGCCATCAGGGCCGTCCGGCCGCCGGGCAGGGACATGACGTCGTACCAGTCGCCGCCCACCGCGTGCCGGGCCGCCGAGGGCGCGTACTCGGCGTGCACCCGCAGGCCGGGGGTGTCCGGGGTGGCGCGGGGCAGCAGGCTGCGCTGGAGCGTGACGACGCGCTCGCGCTCCCGGCCGTACAGCCGGGCGTTGTCGATGAAGACGGCCGCCCGGGAGGCCAGCTGCTCGGCCAGGGCCAGGTCGGTGGGGGAGAACGGCGGGCTGCCGGGGCCGCGGACGAAGTCGGCGCTGCCGAGCAGCAGCCCGCGGGCGATCAGCGGCACCGCCAGGTAGCTGTGCACGCCCAGGGCGCGCATCTTCGCCGCGCCGCTCGCGGTGGGGGCGACGCGGTCGAAGTCGCCCTCGCGCATCCGGGCCACCATGACCGGCTTGCCCTGCCGCAGGCAGTACCGGTGGAGCAGGGTCTCGTGCCGCTTCTGGTCGCGGACGTAGATCTCGCCGACCGGTACCGCCTCCAGTGTGGTCATGGTGTCGACCGCGGAGAGCGCGACCGCCCGCATCGGGGGGACGCCCCGGCCGGTCCAGCGGGAGCCCTCCTCGCCGTGCAGGACGCTCTCCAGGATGTCGACGGCGGCGCCGTCGGCGAAGTCGGGGACGGTGAACTCGGCCAGCTCCCGGGCGGTGCGCTCCAGGTCCAGGGTGGTGCCGATGCGGGTGCTCGCGGCGTTGAGCCAGGCGAGCCGCCCGACGGTGGACGCCTCCCCGTCGTCGCGGCGGCGCCGTGCGCGGACCGCCGCGGACCGGTACACCGTCGAGGCCCGCACGGGGGAGACCCTGCCGGTCAGGCGCCGCCCGACGCTGCCGCCGCTCACTCTTCCGGCCTCCAGACGGGAACTCGACCAGGTGTGGTGCACAGTCTGCACCGGAAGCCCGTCCGGCGCACCATCCGAACAGCAGCGGAATCACAGCCGAACGGTAGCTCTGTCACATCCGCCGAACGGGTGAAACCTGTTCGGGGCATGTGTCGTCCTCTCCCCCGGGAACGCGCCGGACGGCGCGGGGTCGGATCGGGAACGCGAGGATCGGAGGGCGCATGCGCCGGATGGGCAAGTACACCGCGCACGTGGCCGTGTTGGCGTCGGCGGTCGGCATCAGCCTGGCCGCGTGGGGGGCGACGGCGCTGGTGGGCGGCGAGGACGAGGCCGCCCCGGGGGCCGGGGGAGCCGCCCGGCCCGGGGTGCCGGCCCAGCGGGCCCAGGAGCCGAGCCGGCCCGCGCAGCCGACGGTGCGGGTGCCGCAGGGCATCGCGCACGCGGCCGAGGCCGGCGGACGGGCCGTCAACATCACCATCGACGACGGGCCGGACCCGCGCTGGACGCCGAAGATGCTGGACATCCTGAAGGAGAACGACGTCAAGGCCGTCTTCTGCATGATCGGCCCGCAGGCGAAGCGGCACCCGGACCTGGTGAGGCGGGTGGTGGCCGAGGGCCACCGGCTCTGCGACCACACCATGACCCACGACACGACGATGGACCGCAAGCCGGTCGCGTACCAGAAGCGGCAGATCCTCGACGCGCGGAAGATGATCGAGGAGGCGGCCGGCGGGGCCGAGGTGCAGTACTACCGCGCCCCGGGCGGGGCCTTCACCCCGGACAGCCGGAAGATAGCCGCGGCCGCCGGGATGCGGCCGCTGGGCTGGAACGTGGACACCAAGGACTTCGAACGCCCCGGCGCCGCCGCCATCGTGGCGACCGTCAAGAACGAGCTGTCCAACGGTCCGACGATCCTCTTCCACGACGGCGGCGGCGACCGCTCGCAGAGCGTGACGGCGCTGCGGGAGGTGCTGCCGTGGCTGAAGGAGCAGGGCCGCACCTTCAGCTTCCCGGTCCGCACGGCCCCGGACACCCCGTAGCCCCGGACACCCCGTAGCCCCGGACACCCCGTAGCCCCGGGCCCGCACGGCCGGTGGGAGCCGGGCGGCGGGGGCCTCGTAGGATCACCGGGACGTCCGGGTGAACGAGGAGAGCGCAGCAGTGACCGCCGTGGTGGAACCGACCCTGCCGGAGCTCCTGGAACGGGACGAGGACGGCCGGCGGCTCGGCGCCCTGCTGTGGCGGCCCGGCCCCGGCTGGCGGGCCGTCAGCAGCGCCGTCCTCGGCGGCGGCATCGGGGAACGGCACTGGGTCATGAACGTCCAGGTCGCCCACGGCTACGCCCGCACCGACCCCGGACGGCACCTCGCCGCGCTCGCCGGGCGGGCCGGACTGCGCGGGCCCGGCGTCGGCCTGATGACCGCCGCCGAGGTCGCCCGGCACGGGACGGCCTCCGACGGCGGCGCCGTCGCGGTCGCCACCGCCGGCATCGACGTCCGGGGCTGGGCCGCGGCCCCCGGCCCGGCCGTTCCCGCCCCGCAGCCCCCCGGCACGATCAACATCGTCGTCACCGTCCCGGCGCCCCTCACCGACGCCGCGCTGGTCAACGCCGTCGCCACGGCCACCGAGGCCAAGGTGCAGGCGCTGCTCGACGCCGGCCACGACTGCTCGGGCACCCCGACCGACGCCGTCTGCGTCCTCGCCCGCGCGCCCCGGCCCGGCGGCCCCGCCGAGCCCTTCGCCGGACCCCGCTCCCTCTGGGGCGCCCGCCTCGCCCGCGCCGTCCACGCGGCGGTCGGCGCGGCGCTGCCCCGCGTCAGCTGAGGGCGGCGACCCCGGCGAGCAGCGCCGCCCGGTCGATCGCGTCGCTCGCGGTCGCGGGCACCGTACAGGCGTGGGCGCCGGCCACCGCGCCGTACAGGGCGCAGCGCTCCGGGGGTTCGCCGGTCAGCCGGCCGAAGAGGAAACCGGCGGCGTAGGCGTCGCCCGCGCCGTTGGAGTCGACGACCGGGCGGCGCGGCGCGACGGCCGGGACGTGCACCGGCCCCCCGCCCGCGCGGGTGAACAGGTACGAGCCCTCCGCGCCGGCCGTGACGACGACCGCCTCCGCCCGGCCGCGCTCCAGGATCCGGCGCGCGGTCGCCTCCGGGTCGGGCAGCGCCGCCGTCGAGACGAAGACCACGTCGGCGCCGTACGCGAACGGCTCGTGGTACGGGTTCTCCCCGTCCCAGTCGTGCAGGTCCGTCGAGACGCCGAGCCCCGCCTCGTGGAGCAGCGGCAGGGCGAAGGCGCAGGGGTGCGTGATCGACACGTGCGCGTGCCGGCAGGCCGCGGCGAGTCCGCGGACCAGGTCCTCCGGGAAGCGGTCGGACTCCCGGGAGCGGCTGTCGTCGTAGAGGGAGAGCCGGCGGCCGTCGGGGCCCACGAGGTTCACGGCCCGCTTGGTGCCGGCGGGCTGCGGGACCTCGGTGAGGGCGATGCCCCGGTCGCGGTGGAGGGCGCGGACCAGCTCGCCGGCCGGGTCGTCGCCGAGCATGTCCAGGTGGTGGGCGCGCAGCCCCAGCGCGCTGACCCCGAGCGCCACGAAGTCGCCGGTCTGGCCCGCGCGGGTCTCGATGCCGGGGCGGATCATGTAGCTGTCGGCGTACGGGAGCGGCAGCTCGGGGACGTACACGATCGTGTCGACGCCCGCCCCTCCCAGGACGAGGACGTCGTACGCGCTGCTCATCGCTTCTCCTCTCGCGGAACCCCGGCGAGTCAACCAGCCCCGCCGCCGGGTCCGCAAGATCTTGCACGGTCTTGCGGAAAGGAGGTGCGCGGGAACGGCGGCGGCCCGCCCCCCGGAGGGAACGGGCCACCGTGACGAGCGGGTCCGGGGGTCAGCCGAGGACGACCGGCAGGTCGAAGAGGTCGTTCTGGGTGACGACCGGCTTGTTCCGCAGCTCCTCGCGCGGGACCGCGAGCCGCAGCTCCGGGAAGCGCGCGTACAGCGCCGGGAGCGCCACCGACGCCTCCAGGCGGGAGAGCGCCGCGCCCGGGCAGACGTGCGGGCCGTGACCGAAGGAGATGTGCCGGATCGGCGCGCGGGTGACGTCGAAGTCGCCCGCCGTCGGGCCGTGCTGGAGCTCGTCCCGGCCGATCGCGCCGTGCGACACGATCAGCGCCTCGCCCTTCGGCAGGACCCGGTCGCCGACCGGGATGTCCTCGCTCGCGAACCGGATCAGCACGTGCGAGGTGGGCGTCGACCAGCGCAGGGTCTCCTCGATCACGTTCTCCCACGGCACCTCGCCCTTGAGGACCAGGGCCCGCTGTTCCGGGTGGGTCTCCAGGGCGACCACGGCGTTCACGATCAGGCTGATCGTCGTCTCGTGGCCGGCCGCCACCATCAGCTGGAGGGTGTTGGTGATCTCCTCGGTGGTGAGCCGGTCGCCGTTCTCCGAGGCCTCCAGCAGCGCGCTCGTCAGGTCGTCGCCGGGCGACTCCCGCTTGCCCGCCACGATGCGGGAGAAGAGCGCGCCGAGGTCCGCCATCATCTGCGGCACCTCCTCCGGCGGCGTCTGCGTCGAGAAGAACTTGTCGAACAGTTCCTTCATCCGCGGGTGGTCGGCCGCGTCCACGCCCATCAGCTCGCTGACCACGCTCATCGGCAGCGGGTAGGCGAACTCCGCCTTCAGGTCCACCGTCTCGCCCGCCGGGTGCTCGGCCAGCCGGTCGAGCAGCCCGCCCGTCAGCTCCTCGATGCCGGTCCGCAGCCGCTCCACCCGGCGCGCGGTGAGCGCCTGCGCGACCAGCGTGCGCAGCCGCCGGTGCTCCTCGCCGTCCACGGTCAGCATCGACCTGCCGGGGTTGGCGAGGCCGATCAGCGGCCAGTCGAGGGGTATCTCGCCGCGCTGCCAGGCCCCCCACTGCCCGATGTCCTTGACGAGCCGGGCGTCGGTGAGCAGCGCCCGGGCCTCGGCGTGCCGGGTGACGGCGAAGCAGGGCACGCCGCCGGGCAGCACGACGCGGGCCAGCGGGCCGGCCGCGCGCAGCCGGGCGCCCTCGCCGTCGAGGTCCGTGACGAACGGGTCGAGGACGACGGGCTCGGCGCCCGCCGTGTGGTCGATGGGGCAGCTCATGCGGTCCCTCCAAGTGCGGGTGTCGGGGTGTAGGTCACGGGCAGCGCGGTGAGGCCGCGCAGCCAGGGGGAGGGGCGGCGGGTGAGCTCGGACTCGGCGCAGGCGAGGTCGACGTCCGGGAGCCGGTCGAGCAGCACCTCGATGCCGGTCCGGGCGATGGTCTCGGCGACCTCCTGCGCGGGGAACGGGCAGCGGTGCTCGCCGTGGCCGAAGGAGAGGTGGGCGTTGTTGCCGCCGGTGAGGGCGCCGGCGTCGGTCCGGACGTGCGGGTCGGCGTTGGCGGCGGCGAGGCCGAGCAGCACCAGGTCACCGCGTTCGATCCGCTTCCCGCCCAGGTGGGTGTCGCGCGAGGCCCAGCGGCCGGCGACGTTCTGCGTCGGGGTGTCCTCCCACAGGACCTCGTTCATCGCCTCGCCGACGCTGTGCCGGCCGCCGGAGAGCGAGGCGGCGAAGCGGTCGTCGGTCAGCATCAGCCGCAGCGAGTTGCCGATCCAGTCGGCGGTGGGCTGGTGTCCGGCGGCCATCATCACCATGAGGTCCTGGGCGACCTCCTCGACGGTGAAGCCAGCGGTGTTGCCGAGCATCCGCGAGGCGACGTCGTCGGCGGGGGCCTCCGCCTTGGCGGCGAGCAGCGCCCCCATCGACTCGGCCAGGTGCCGCTGGCCGGCCAGCGCGCCCGGCCCGCCGTTGATCATGTCGTTCATGGCGGTCACGAGCCCCGGGCCCTGCTCGTCGGCGAAGCCGTAGATGCTGGCGAGGACCCGGACCGGCAGCAGCATGGCGTACTCGGCGACGATGTCGCAGGCGCCCTTGCCGCAGAGCGCGTCGATCAGCTCGTCGGCGAACCGCTCGGCCCGCTGCCGCAGTTCGAAGGGGTCGACGGCCTCCAGCGCGGAGGCGATCACGCCGGCCCGCTCGCGGTGCCGCTCGCCGACGGTGTAGAGGACGGACGGCTGCTTGCGGCCGATCATCGGCAGCAGCGGCCAGTCGGCGGGGATGGCGTCCCACTGGTTCCACAGCTCGGAGTCGCGCGAGAAGAGCACCGGGTCGCTGGTGACCTGGTGCAGCTCGCGGTAGCCGAGGACGAGCCAGGCGGGCACGTCGCCGTCGAGGACGACCGGGGCGACGGCCCCGTGGTCCCGCCGGATCCGCCGGTACAGCTCGACGGGGTCGGTGTGGAAGCGGGGGCCGCTCAGCGGGACGGGCGCGGGCTCGGCAGGGTTCACGGGGCGGGCTCCGGGACGGGCCGCGGACCGTGCTCGGGGTCGGCGGCGACGACGTTCTTCAGGTGCTCGACGAGCGAGATGAGGACCTGCTTGCTGGACTCCCGCGACCGGGCGTCGCAGAAGACCAGCGGGACCTCGTCGGCGAGGTCGAGGGCCTCGCGGATCTCGGCCGCGGTGTGCGCGGGGCCGCCGAAGTCGTTGCAGGCGACGACGAACGGGGTGCCGTGGTGCTCCAGCCGGTCGACCGCGTACCAGGAGTCCGCGATCCGCCGGGTGTCGACGAGGACGACCGCCCCGAGCGTCCCGGCGAAGAGCCGGTCCCACAGGAACCAGAACCGCTCCTGGCCGGGCGCGCCGAACAGGTACAGCACGTTGTGCGCGTCGAGCGAGATCCGGCCGAAGTCGAAGGCGACGGTGGTGGCCGTCTTGGCGGTGACGCCGACGGTGTCGTCGATGCCCTCGCCCGCCTGCGACATGGTCTCCTCGGTGTTCAGCGGACGGATCTCGCTGACCGAGCGGACCAGGGTGGTCTTGCCGACTCCGAAGCCGCCGACGACGACGATCTTCAGTCCGTTGTCGGCGGTGCTGCTCAGGGTCTGGTGCTGCTCAGAGATTGCGGAGTCCAACGAGTACCTGCTCCAGGATGTCGTGATCGGGAAGGCGGTACGAGGTGGGGCGCGGGTGCCGCGCGCTGATCCGGCCGGTGTCGTGCAGGTCGGCCAGGAGGATCTTGGTGATCGACACCGGCAGCCCGAGCCCGGCGGCCACCTCCACCACGGCCGTGGGGAAGCGGCACATGCGCAGGATGGCGGCGTGCTCGGACTGCATGCCGGGCACCGGGTCGCTCTCCGCCACGACGAGCGTGACCACGTCGAAGGCGGTGGACCCGGTGCCGCTGCGGCCGCCGGTCAGGGTGTAGAGCCGGTCGGGGGAGTCGTCGCGACCCGGCCTGGCGCGGCTCATCCCCGCGGCCTCGCGACGAGGTGCTCGCCCAGCTGCTCGACCAGCTCGGTCATGTTGTGGCCGACGAGCCCGGCGTCGGCGTCCTCGTCGGCGACGAGCGCGAGGTGGGCGCCCTCCCCGGCCTCGACGATGAAGAGGATCCCGCCGTAGAACTCGGCCATCGCGGAGCGGACCCCGCCGGTGCCGTCGCCGAACTCCACGGACGCCCCGTGCGACAGGCTCTGGATGCCCGCGGCGATGGCGGCGAGCTGGTCGGCCTGGTCGACGGAGAGTCCGGAGGTGCGGCAGAGCTTGAGGCCGTCCCGGGAGAGCACCAGCGCGTGCCGGGTGCCCGGGGTGCGTTCCAGCAGGCCCTCCAGGAGCCAGCTGAGCTTGTCGTCGGTGGTCGTGCCGGTCATCACGGATTGCCTTCCGAATGGGGGTGGTTCGAGGACGGCGTGGTCGGTTCCGCCGAGGGGGGAACGGCGGTGCCGGAGCCGGGGGCCTGGTCGGGGCCGGCCTCGCCGGACGGGGCCCCGGTGCCGCGGACGGCGCGGTGGAAGGTGCCGAAGCGGGCCGAGGTGCGGGCCGCCTCGTCGGCGCGGGAGCCGGTCCGGCGGGCTGGTTCGGCGGGGGCCCTGCCGCTCTCCTGGTGCGCGGCCAGGGTCCGGCCGCGCCGGCGGCGCGGCAGCAGCGCCCCGGGTCCGGCGCCCTCGGCCGGGGGCTCGCCCGCGGCCTCGTGGGCGGTCTCCGGCCCGGGCTCCGCTCCGGCCGCCGGCAGGGCGTCGGGGGCGGTACGGGGGGCGGGCACGGCGCGGGCGGCGGTGACCGGTGGCGCGGCGGGGGCCGCGGCCGGCTCGGCGCCCCGGGTGACGATCTCCTGGGGGATCATCAGGACGACGCCGGTGCCGCCGCGCGCGGAGGGCCGGAAGGAGACGGACAGGTTGTGCTTGCGGGCCAGCCGTCCGACCACGTGCAGGCCGAGGCGGGTGCCGGAGAGGCCGGCCAGGTCCTGGACGGCGGTGGCGTCGACGGCGGCCTCGGCGCGCCGGAGCTGGACGTCGCTCATGGTCAGGCCGCTGTCCTCGACGGTGATGACGACGCCCGCCGGGACCTCCTCCACGTAGACGTGGACCTCGGCGCTGGGCGGGGAGAAGTTGGCGGCGTTGTCGAGGAGCTCGGCGAGCGCGTGCATGACGCCCTCGGCCGCGTGCCCGGCGACGGACGCCTCGCACGTGGAGTGCAGCCGGACCCGCTGGTAGCCGGCGATGCGGCCCATGGCGCCGCGCAGGATCGACTCCATGACGATGGGCCGGGCCCAGCGGCGGCCGGAGCGGGCGCCGGTGAGGACGGCGACGGAGTCGGCCAGCCGGCCCGCCTGGGCGGTGCGGTGGTCGAGGTGGAGGAGGTCGGAGAGGACGTCCTCGTCGGCGTGCCGGTGCTCCATCTCGCGCAGGTCGGCCATCATGCTCGTGGCCAGCGCCTGCATGCGGCCGGCCGCGTTGGCGGCGGCGGCGAGGGCGGCGGAGCGGGCGGACTCGGCGCGGCGCAGGCGCTGTTCCAGGCCGGCGACGGCGGCCGCGTGCGTGGCGGCGAGCCGCTCGGCCTCGGCCCGCTGGGCGCGGACCAGTTCGTCGGCGCGGGCCGCGTGGGCGGCCTCCAGGGCGGCGAGGTCGGCCTCGTGGCGCCTCTTCAGCTCGGCCGCCTCGCGCTCGGCGGCGGCCTGGCGCGAGGCGGCGTAGGTGTCCTGGGAGGCGACCTGGGCGGCCAGCCGCTCGGCCCGCCCGGCCAGGCCGCGGGCGGTGCGCGCGTACCAGGTGACGGCGAAGGCGGCGGCCGCGAGCAGCAGGACGCCGCAGACCGCGAACCAGGCCAGGGAGGAGCGGACTCCGGCCGGTGCGGCGCTCGTCGCGGCGGCGGTGAGGGCACCGCCCGCGGCGAGGGTCAGCACGGAGGTGATCAGGGCGGGGCGGAACGGGGTGGGCGACGCCGACATCAACCGGACTCTCGAGAGGCAGGCACAGGGAGGTTCGGAACGACCGCACTATAGAGGCGTTCTTGATCGGTTCGGAACTCTTCCTGACCGGATCAGTATCCGGAGTGCCACAAAACCTTCCAAAGAGGGGTGTTGTTTCTGTCGGGCGGGGTCGGCGGCCCACCGCCCCCGCCCGGCGGGCAGAATGACGGACCGTACGGTACGTCCCCGACCGGAAGGCATCCCGGTGCGCTTGCCCGACACAGGCCGCGGCGTCCTCGTCAGCGGCGCCTCGCGCGGACTCGGCCGGGCGGTCGCCCGGGCGTTCGCCGCCAACGGCGACCGGGTCGCCGTCCACCACGGCACGCGCGCCGACGAGGCCCGCGCCACCCTCGCCTCCCTCGACGGGACCGGGCACGTCCTGGTCGGCGGCGACCTCGCGGACCCCGCCGGCGCGGCCGAGGCCGTCGACGCGGCGGCCGGGGCGCTCGGCGCGATCGACGTCCTGGTCAACAACGCCGCCGTGAACCTCCCGCACCCCCTCGCGGACACCCCGTACGAGGAGTGGGTGGAGATCTGGCGGCGGCACGTCGCCGTGAACCTGCTCGCCACCGCGAACCTGAGCCACCTCGTGGCCCGCCGCATGATCGACCGGGGCGCACCCGGGCGGATCGTCAACATCGGCTCCCGGGGCGCCTTCCGCGGCGAACCGGACCACCCGGCCTACGGCGCGACCAAGGCCGCCGTCCACGCCCTGGGCCAGTCCCTCGCCGTCTCCCTCGCCCCGCACGGCATCGGCGTCGCCTCCGTCGCCCCCGGCTTCTTCGCCACCGAACGGGTCGCGCCCCGCCTGGAGGGGGCCGAGGGCGAGGCGATCCGCGCGCAGAGCCCCTTCGGCCGGGTCGCCGGACCGGACGAGATCGCGGCGGCCGTCCTCTGGCTCGCCTCGCCCGCCGCCGAGTGGGCGTCCGGGACGATCCTGGACCTCAACGGCGCCTCGTACCTCCGCAGCTGACCGCCCCGCCCCCGGGGCCGCCGCCGGACCGGGTCCCTGATCAGCGGCTCTCCTTGGGGGATACGAGGGCCGGCCGCGCGGTTTCTCGTGCCATCCGACAGTACGGCGGCCGGGCGCGGGCGGCGCAGACTCTGTGCCACGGCCGCGCCCGGCGCGCCCCGCGGACACCCCGTCCGCGGAGCCGGCGCGCCCGCACACCACCCGACGAACACGAGGGGCAGCGGCACATGACGGTGCAGCAGTACGACGGGATCGGCGAGGCGTTCGAGGGGTTCAAGGCGCTTCCGCTCGCCCGCTACGGAGAGGTCCCCAGCGTCCTGGGGTTGGTCGGCGACGTCACCGGCAGGACGGTCCTCGACCTCGCCTGCGGCACCGGCTTCTACAGCCGCGAGCTCAAGCGCCGGGGCGCCGCGGACGTCCTCGGCGTCGACATCTCCTCCGAGATGATCGCCGCCGCACGGGACATCGAGGCCCGCGACCCGCTGGGCCTGCGCTACGAGGTCGGCGACGTCGCCGAACTGCGGGAGTTCGACCGCCCGTTCGACCTCGCGCTCGGTGTGCAGTGCCTCAACTACGCGGGCTCCCGCGCGGAGCTGGAGCGCATGTGCGCCCGCATCCACCGCAGCCTGGTCCCCGGCGGCGCCTTCTACGTGTTCGCCCAGAAGCCCGACTACGCCTTCGACTGCGCCTCCCTGGAGACGTACGGCTTCCGCTGCGAGCCGACCGGCGAGGAGATCGAGACGGGCCCGAAGGTCCGGGTCACCGCCCTCCTCGACCCCCACCCCATCAGCATCGTCGGCAGCGCCCCGCGCCGCGAGGTCTACGAGGACGCCCTGGCCGCCGCCGGCTTCCGCGACGTGGAGTGGCTCCCGCTCCGGATCTCCGAGGAGGGCCTGCGCGCCTACGGCGAGGAGTTCTGGGCCGACCTCCTCGCCCACCCGCCGCTCGAACTCCTCCGCTGCCGCGCCTGACCCCCGAACCCCCTGAGGGGCACCCGCCGCCCGCCGCCGCGCGTGCCCCTCAGGGCCCCGACGCCGGGAAGGACCGGTCCGGGCGCCCCGGCGGCGCTACGCCCCCGGCAGCTCGGCCAGCAGCTCCGGATTGACGATCCGCAGGATCGCCGTGACGTGCGCGGGGTCGGCGGCGGCCCACAACTCACGCCGCGCCGCACGGTACTTGGCGGCGAGCCGCTCCCGCTGCTCCGGCGCGAGCCCCGCCGCCCGGTCCGCCCGGCTGTTGTGCGCGTTGTCGGCGATCTTCACGAGCGTGGCGTCGGGGTCCCGGACGATGCGGCGGATCTTCTCCTCGTAGGAGACGCCGGGCTCGTGGGTGACGGCTTCGACGAGGCGGACGACCCGTTCGGGGATCCCGGCGGCCCGCAGCTCCCCGGCCGTCCACGAGGTGTCCTCGACGACGTCGTGGAGCAGCCCCGCCATGGCCAGCTCGACCCCGAACGGGGCCAGTCCCGCGGCCACGGCCCGCACGTGCTCCACGTACGGGACGCCCACCTTGTCGACCTGGCCGGCGTGCGCGCGCTCGGCCAGGTCGTCCACTTCGGCAAGGGTCTTCATGCCTCCATCATGGCGGAGTCCGGGGCCGTGGTGCCGAGCTGGACCAGGGCCGGGGCCGGGGCGCAGCAACCGCCGCCGTCCGCCCGCGAGTCGTCGGCCGGCGGCTGGTCGAAGAGGCCGGCGCCGCCGCAGACCCCGGTCTCCGGCAGGACCAGTTCGACGCGCCCGGCGGACTCGTGGTCGCCGGCGAGGGCGGCGACCACGGAGCGGACCTGCTCGTAGCCGGTGAGGGCGAGGAAGGTCGGGGCGCGGCCGTAGGACTTCATGCCGACCAGGTAGACGCCCTCCTCCGGGTGGGAGAGCTCGCCCGCGCCGTGCGGGTAGACGGTGCCGCAGGAGTGCTGGTTGGGGTCGATGAGCGGGGCCAGGGCGACCGGGGCCTGGAGGCGCTCGTCGAGGTCGAGGCGGAGCTCGTCGAGGAAGGAGAGGTCGGGGCGGAAGCCGGTCAGGACGACGACCTCGTCGACCGGGTCGAGCCGGCGGCCGTCCTCCGCCACCAGGACGAGGCGCCCGTCGCCGTCGCGCTCGATCGCCTCCGTGCGGAAGCCGGTGACGGCGTCGGCGCGGCCCTCGTCGACGGCGGCCTTGGCGGCGAGGCCGAGGGCGCCGCGGGCGGGGAGCCGGTCGGCGGTCCCGCCGCCGAAGGTGGAGCCGGAGATGCCCCGGCGCAGGATCCACGTGGCGTGCGTGCCGGCGCCGTCCTCGGACTTCGCCAGGTCGGCCAGGAGGGCGAGGGCGGTGAAGGCGGAGGCGCCCGAGCCGATCACGGCGGTGCGCCTGCCCGCGTACCGGGCGCGGACGGCGGGGTCGGCGAGGTCGGGGACGCGGTAGGAGACGCGGTCGGCGGCCGCGCGCTCGCCCAGGGCCGGGAGGCCGTCGCCGCCGGCCGGGCCGGGGCGGGACCAGGTGCCGGAGGCGTCGATGACGGCGCGGGCCGTGATCCGCTCCTCGCGGCCGTCGGCGTGGACGACGTGGACGGTGAAGGGCTGGGCGGCGCGGTCGGCGTCGACGATCCGGTCCCGGCCGGCGCGGGAGACGCCGGTGACCCGGGCGCCCAGGCGCACCCGGTCGCCGAGGACGTCGGCGAGCGGCCGCAGGTACCGCTCGGCCCACTCCCCGCCGGTCGGGTAGCCCTCCGCGTCGGGCCGCACCCAGCCGGTCGGCGCGAGCAGCTTCTCGGCGGCCCGGTCGGTGACCTCGCCCCAGGGGGAGAAGAGGCGCACGTGCGCCCACGCGCGCACCGCCGCCCCCGCCTGCGCGCCGGCCTCCAGGACCAGCGGCTCGATCCCCCGGTCCACGAGGTGGGCGGCGGCGGCCAGGCCGGTGGGGCCGGCCCCGATGACCACGACGGGCAGCCGGTCGGCGGCGGAGGCGTTCATGGCGATCTCCCTCTGTTTCGACGTCTGTCGATCTCTTCTGCCCCCAGCATGGCAGTGGATATCGATGAACGTCAACATAGACATTCATCGAATCCATGGGTTCCGCCGCCCGGACCCCCTCCCCCCTGATTCGACATGTGTCAACATAGACACATGTCGAACGCGAAGGCCCTGCCGCTGCTCCAGCCCGAGGTCGAGCCGTGCTGCCCGCCGCTCGACGAGCGCCCGCTGACCGCCGAGGAGGCCGAGCGGACCGCCAGGATGTTCAAGGCGCTCGGCGACCCCGTACGCCTGCGGCTGTTCTCCGCGGTCGCCTCGCACGAGGGCGGCGAGGCGTGCGTCTGCGACATCTCCGACGTCGGCGTCTCCCAGCCCACCGTCTCCCACCACCTCAAGAAGCTGAAGGAGGCCGGGCTGCTCTCCTCCGAGCGGCGCGGCACCTGGGTCTACTACCGCGTCGAACCCGCCGTCCTGGCCGCCATGGGCGCGCTCCTCACCAGGGCGGCCACCGCCTGACCGCCGCCCCCGGCCGACCCGGCGCCGAACCCCGCGCCGGGCCGGCCGGTGCGGGAATTCCCTTGCGGCGAAGGCACGTTGCGAGAGGCATGACTCTCGGCGTCACGCTCAGCTCCACCGCCCGGCAGCTTCCCCTCGACACCACCGTGAGCCTCGCGCGCGAGGCCCGGGAGGCCGGGCTGCGCTCCGCCTGGTTCGGCCAGTCCTTCGCGTACGACTCGCCCATGCTGGCCGCGATCGTCGGCCGCGAGGTGCCCGGCCTGCACGTGGGGACGGCCGCGCTCCCGATCTTCGGCCGCCATCCGCTGCTCGTCTCCAGCCAGGCCCAGACGGCCCAGGCCGCCACCGGCGGCCGCTACCACCTCGGGCTCGCCCTCGGCACCCGGCACCTCACCGAGACCGCCTTCGGACTGCCCCACCAGCGGCCCATCGGCCTGCTCAGGGAGTTCCTCACCGCCCTGCGCCCCCTCCTGGAGACCGGCGAGGCCGACTTCCACGGCGAGCTGCTGACCGCGACGACCCCGTACTCGGCGGCCGTTCCCGGAGCCCGGCCGCCGGTGCCGGTCCTGGTCGCCGCCATGGGACCGCAGGCCCTGCGCGTCAGCGGCGGACTCGCCGACGGCGTCCTGCCGTTCCTCGCCGGACCGCGGGCCCTCGCCGAGCACATCGTCCCCGCGGTGACCGCCGCGGCGGAGGCGGCGGGCCGGCCCGCGCCCCGGATCGTGGCCCTCGTGCCCGGCACGGTCACCGCCGACCCCGAAGGACTGCGCCGCCGGGCGGCCGAAGCCCTCTCCCTCTACGAACGGATCCCCTCCTACCGGCGCGTCATCGAGCTCTCCGGCGCCGACCGGGCCGCCGACCTCGCCGTCCTCGGCGACGAGGAGGCCGTCGCCGCCGAGGTGCGCCGCTACCGCGACGCGGGCGCCACCGAGATCGTGTTCACGGCGATCGACCTCGGCGGCGAGGACGACCGCCGCCGCACCTGGAAGCTCCTCGGCGAACTCTCCAAACCCCCGGCCCCGGCCCCCGGAACCGGAATCGGATCCGCCGGATGAACGGCCCCGGGCCCGGGTAAGCGCCTTGGCGCCCCACCGCGCCGTAACGCGCCCCCCGGAAGGAGCCGCCGCCATGGAGACCGCAGTACGAGGCATGATCAACACCTTCCCGGCAGCCCTCGACGGCCTCGACACCGACGCCACGGCCCGCTGCGTCGAGGCCTGCATCACCTGCGCGCAGGCCTGCACCGCCTGCGCGGACGCCTGCCTCTCCGAGGGCGCGGTCGGCGAGCTCGTCACCTGCATCCGCACCGACCTCGACTGCGCGGACGTCTGCACCGCCACGGCGGCCGTGCTGTCCCGCCACACCGGCCACGACACCGAGGTCACCGCGGCCGTCCTGGCCGCCTGCCGCACGGCCTGCCGCGCCTGCGCCGCCGAGTGCGAGCGGCACGCCCCGCACCACGGGCACTGCCGGCTCTGCGCCGAGGCGTGCCGCGCCTGCGAAGAGGCGTGCCAGACCCTCCTCGACCGCCTCGCCTGACCACCCGGACCGCCGGACGGCGGCCCCCGGCCCCGGCCGGAACAGGCCATGGCCGCCACCCCCACGGGCCCCTCGCGGCAGCGCGCCGCCGAGGGGCCCGTGGCTTCAGGAGGACACAACTGCCCAGGAAGACCCCTGTGTTCCCAGAAATCGGACTCGCTTCGGCCGGGGGTTGTGGGCATGATCGGACGGGCAGGTTTGCAGCGTCACGTGGCGGGAATTGACGGCCGTCAGTGACGGTGGCAACAGACAACGGATTTTGAGGACTGAAGGAGGTGGAGCGACCATGCCCCTGCATGCCGTCGAAATCCCCGAGTTGTGGATGCCTCATCCGCTACGGGTCAATCCGCACCTGCCGGGCCTGCGCGCGGAGAGCGAGACCTGGGCGCGCGAGATGGGCATGCTGGACGCCGGGGACGGACGGCCCGAGCGCCCGATCTGGACCCTCACCCAGTTCCGGGCCATGACGGTGGACCTCCTCACCGCCTGGACCCTGCCCGACGCCTCACCCGACGCCCTCCGGCTCAACCACCGCTTCAACATCTGGGCCCTCGCCTGGGACGACTACTTCGCCCACGCCTTCAAACGGACCAGCGACCTCCAGGCCGCGCACGACTTCACCGCCCGGCTCCACGCCTTCCTGCGCCCCGGGGAGGGCGTCCGCCCGCCCGAGCCGGTCAACGCCGTCGAGCGGGGGATCGCCGACCTCCAGCGGCACCTCTTCCCACCCCGACTGGCGCACTGGCGACAGGAGTTCAACCGCTCCCTGGCCCGCTACATCGACGCCGG
This sequence comes from Streptomyces sp. NPDC035033, assembly GCF_040636735.1. NCBI lineage: Bacteria > Bacillati > Actinomycetota > Actinomycetes > Kitasatosporales > Streptomycetaceae > Streptomyces > Streptomyces sp. NPDC035033. The sequence continues at coordinate 54,843 of NZ_JBEZUZ010000043.1, forward strand.
CGTCGAGGAGCTGACCAACAGCCGCACCGGCCGCGTCCCCCACCTGATCGACTACGCGCCGTTCCGCCGCGAGAGCTTCGCCGCCCACACCGCCCCCTACTCCGTCGAACTCGCCACGGGCGCCCGAATACCCGAGCGGATCCGGCACAGCCGGACCGTGCGCGGACTGACCGCCGCGTTCATGGACGTCATGGGCCTGGCGAACGACATCGCCTCCTACGAACGGGAAGTCCACGAGGAACACGACGTCAACAACCTCGTCGTCGTCATCGGCACCTCCCTCGGCATCCCCCTGCGCGAGGCCGTCCCCGCCTCCGTCCACCTGGTCAACTCCCGCATGCGCGACTTCGAGCAGCACCGCGAGGAGGACGTCCCGCTGCTGGCCCGCCGGGCCGGCCTGAGCCCGGAGGAGCGGGCCGAGCTGGAGACCTGGATCGGCGGGGCGTGCAGCTTCCTGTCCGGCCTCCACGCCTGGTACACCGGCGCCCCCCGGTACGTCCCCGCCGAACCGTCCTTCCCCGAACAGCGCCTGTCCGCCGGGCCCGTCGACGAGCCGTACCGGAGGGGGGCCGGCCGGCACGCCGCGACGCCCCCCTCGGCCGTGGGGCTCGGCGTCGACGCCGAGCCGTGACGGGACTACGACAGCCCTAGCATCCGCCGGAGCCGCTCCCACCACGAGGGACGCGCCCCGGGCCGGCCGACCGGCCCGGCGGGCTCCGGCACGTCCTCCGGTGCCGCGGCCGGCGCCGGGACCTCGGCGAGCTGCGGGGGCGGGGCCGACGGCAGCGGCGCCTCGAACTGATGGGCCCTCGGGGCGCGCGGGGCGAACGTGACGGGCAGCGCCGTCAGGTGCCGCGCCCAGGTCGAGGACCGCCAGCTGAGCTGCTCCTCCGGGACGGCCAGCACGATGTCGGGCAGCCGGGTGAGCAGGATGTCGATGCCGGTGTCGGCGATGATGCGGCCGATGTCCTGCCCGGGGCACTCGTGGCTGCCGGCGCTGAACGACAGGTGGGCGCGGTTGTGGTGGACGGGCGCCGCGGGGTCGGGCCGGACCGCCCGGTCCATGTTCCCGGCCGCCAGGCCGAGCAGCAGCATGTCGCCCGCCCTGATCTGCTGCCCGCCGAGGGTGGTGTCCCCGTTGGCGTACCGGGACGGGCACACCATCAGCGGCGGCTCGTCCCACAGGACCTGCTCCACCGCCTCGGGCAGCGTCATCTGACCGCCGGCCAGCGAACCGCGGAACCGCGGGTCGGTGACCACCATCCGCAGCACGTTGGACATCAGGTTGGCCGTGGTCTCGTAGCCGGCGAGCAGGATCAGGCGCAGGTGGTGCACGACCTCCTCGTCGGTGAGGCCCGCCGGGTGGGACATCAGCGCGGAGGCGATGTCCTGACCGGGCTTGTACCGCTTGTCCCGGACGAGCTGCTCCAGGCTCTCCACCACGAACGCGTTGCTGGCGAGCGAGGTCTCGGTGGCCTTGAAGAGGTCCCGGGCGGCCTGGACGAGCTTGGGCGCCGCCTCGTCCGACATGCCGAGCAGATGGATGAGGGTGAGCATCGGCAGGTGCTCGGTGAACCGGTCGACGAGCTCGGCCTCGCCGTCCTCGCAGAAGGTGTCGATCAGCTCGTGGGCGAAGCGGTTGATGCGGCGCCGGATCCCCCGGTGGTCGAACTGGTCGAGGGAGGTGGTGACCGCGCTGCGCAGCCGCTGGTGCTCCTCGCCGTCCGCGCAGACGCAGTCGGGGCGCCAGCCGATCATCGGCATCAGCGGGGAGGTGGCGGGGTCGATCTCCCCGGTGCTCCAGCCGTGCCAGACCCGCGGGTCGCGGGAGAACTGGGTGGCGCGGGTGGCCACGTCGCGGTTCTCGTTGTACCCGAGGACGAGCCAGGCGCGGACGTCGCCGTCGAGGAGGACGGGCGCCACCGGGCCGTGGACGGCGCGCAGCTCCTCGTACAGGCCCATGGGGTCGGTCTCGGCGGCGGGCCCGTAGAGCCGGGTCGCTCCGCCGGGCCCGGTGGACGCGTGGGCCGGGCAGCCGGGCGGCGGCACGAGCCCGGTCTGCTGGGCGGCGTGTTCGTGGGCGGGGAGGGTCATGCGGTCTCCTGGGCGGCGAGGGTGCACAGGTAGACCATCAGCGAGAGCAGGGCGTCCCGGCAGGACGCCCGGTCGCGGGCGTCGCAGGTGACGAGGGGGACGGAGTCGCTGAGGGCCAGGGCCGTGCGCAGTTCTGGTAGCGGGTACTGGGGGGCCTCGGGGAAGGTGTTGACGGCCACGACGAACGGGACGCGGCGGTCCTCCAGGCGCGTGATGATCTCGAAGCAGACCTCGATCCTGCGGGTGTCGACGAGGACCACGGCGCCGAGCGCGCCCTCGAAGATGCCGTTCCACAGGAACCAGAACCGCTCCTGTCCCGGGGTTCCGAACAGGTACAGGATCAGCTCCTCGTTGATGCTGATCCGGCCGAAGTCCATCGCGACGGTCGTGGTGCTCTTGCCCGACGCGCCGGGGTTGTGGTCGATCCCGACGCCGGCCTGCGTCATGCGCTCCTCGGTGGTCAGCGGGGGGATCTCGCTCACCGCTCCGACCATCGTCGTCTTGCCGACGCCGAAGCCGCCGACGACGACGACCTTGACCCCCCTGGCGCCGTGGGGCAGCAGCAGGTCGGTGTCGCGCGGGCCTGCCCTGAGCGTGTCAGAGTCTCCGTAGTCCATGGATCACCGCCTCCAATAGGCCGCGGTCGGGGAAGGCCGCGACGGGCACGGGCGCAATCGCCTCGACGCGTTCGTCGTCGACGAGCTGGGACAGCAGCACGGTGACGACGCTGAACGGAAGGCTGAGGTAGGCCGAGATCTCGGCCACCGACAGCGGGTACTCGCACATGGAGAGGATGGCGGCCTGTTCGGGCTGCATCGAGGGCTCCGGCGCGGATCTCGTCGCGATCAGCGTGACGAGGTCGAAGGTCTTGGCCGAGGACCCCTCGCCGCCGGTGATCACGTACAGCGGTACGGGGGTTCCCTCGTCCCAGGACGCGTGGTTCTCCGAGGTCACATCGCCTGCCGGACGTCTTCACGCGGGGGACTGGTCATGTGCCGGCCGATCCTGACCACCAGCGTCCGCATGCGGTCGCCGAGCAGTCCCGCGTCCACCTCCTCGTCGGCCAGGACGGCGAGGTACGCGCCGGGACCGGCCGCCATCAGGGAGAAGTAGCCGCCGTCGGCCTCGATGCCGACCATGTGGGTGGTGCCGTTTCCGTGCGGGAACATCTGCGCGATGGCCCGGGCCAGGCTCTGGATGCCGGAACAGGCGGCGGCGATCGCGTCGGCGGTGTCGGGTGCCGTGTTGGCCTGGCCGATGCACAGGCCGTCCGAGGAGAGGACGACCACGTGCCGTACGTGCGGAACGCCGCCCACGAGCTCGGTGAGCATCCAGTCGATGTTGGGCAGTGGCTGCATGTTATTCGACCTCATCAGACGGCTGGCTGTGCGGAGTGGAGGAATCGGTGCCCGAGCGCTTGTCGCCGTTGAACGCCTCCCACATCAGTCCGGGCTGACGGGCCGGCTTCCGGGGGGCGGGGGCGGGCTCGGGGCCGGTGCGGACGACCGGCGTGGGGACGGGCGAGTCGCGGCGGCGGCGGGGCAGGCCGTTGAGGGTCTTCCCGTCGATGTACGGCGCCGCGCCGTCGTCCAGGGGGGTGAGGACGGGCGGGGGCGCGGGGGTGGGCGGCGGCACAGGCCGCGGGGCGGGCGGGGGCGTCGGGGCCGCCGCCTCGGACCGCTTCGGCAGGGGCCGGGGTCCGGCCGCGTGCTTCCGGCCGGGCTGAGGGGTTCTCACTACGGGCCTCTCCACCGTGGTGATCAGGCGCCGGGGTACGAGGATCACGGCCCGTACGCCTCCGTAGGCGGAGGGACGCAGGTCGACGTCGCAGCCGTGCTCGCGGGCGAGCCGGCTGACGACCGGCAGACCGAGCTGCGTGACCTCGCCCAGGCCGGCCAGGAACAGGCCCGAGGCCGACTCCGTCATCACGCGGTTGATGCGGTGCCGGACCTCTTCGGTCAGGCCGACGCCGCGGTCCTCGATCTCGATCGCGATGCCGGAGGGCACCTCGACGGCGCTCACCTCCACGGGGGTGTGCGGGGGCGAGAACGTCGTGGCGTTGTCGAGGAGTTCGGCGAGCAGGTGGATCAGCGGCTCGGCGCCGGGGCCGATCACCGCCGCCTCCGTGACCGACTGGAGCTTCACCCGCGGGTAGTCCACGATGCGCGACATGGCGCCGCGCAGCACGTCGTAGAGCGGGATCGGCTTCGACCACTGGCGGCCGGGGCGGGCGTCGCCCAGCACCGCGATGCTGGCCGCGAGCCGTCCGATCAGGGCGTTGCGGTGGTCGACGTCCTGCAGGCCGCGGGCGAGCACGAGGTCCGTGCCGTGGACGATCTGCATCTCGCGGAGGTCCTTGGCGAGCTGGTGCACGATCGCCTGGACGCGGCGCGCGACGGCGACGAGGGCCCGCTGGGAGGAGTCCCGGGTGTTCTCCTCGGCCTCCACGGCCTCCAGGAGCGTCTGCAGCGCTCCCTTGAGGGCCTCGGTGAAGCCGTCGTCGAGGTGGTCCCCGAAGCGGACGGAGTTCACGATCTCGGAGGCCGGGTCGCCCTTCTGGAGCCGGGCGACGGCCGCGGGCAGCAGCTCCTCGGCCATCCACACGGTGGTGGTGCGCTGGTCGGCGAGGCGCGCGAGCAGCGCGGCCTCGCGCTCCGCGGCGGCCTGCCGGGCGGCCTGCACCGCCCGGGTGTGCCGGGCCGCCTCGGCCGCCCGTGCCAGGCGCACGGTCAGGGCCGTGCTGCCGACCGTGAGGGAGACCGCCGCGAAGCCGTACCAGGCCACCGGTGTCCGTATCTCCGCAGGCGCGAAGAGCAGCCCTATGGCGAAGAGGGCGGCCAGGACGCCCGGCGGGACGAGCCACACCGGAGCCATCGCACCCGGCCTGGCTCTGGAAGTTGAACCTGCGCGAACCATCAACGGCTTCCCTCGGCGGTCTGGAATGGGAGCGGACTGAAGGGGCGCGACGCGCCGGCGGGAAAAAACGGGCCGGCGACCGGTCGCGTACACGTGCTCGGCGGTGCCCGCTCCCAGCGGTCATGACGCGCTGTGAGCGGAGCAACACATCTGCGGAGCATAGTCAGTTCGGCATTGGCATGTGACCGCGATGGAAGGAAGCGTTCTATCAGTCAATTCAGCCGCATAAGAGGGTGGGAATGCGTATGGAAATTGACATCAAATGATCAGACTGTGTGTCGTTCGACGGCCTTTCCGAAGCGGGAGGGGGCGCACGCGCGAACCCCGGCGCCGCGGGAGCGCGACGCCGGGGAACAGAAGGGAGCGAGGGGAGGCGAGGGGAACGCGGCGGGAGGCCGGGCGAGGGGGCGGGAGGGGTCAGTCCTCCCGCTCGGCGTCCGCCGTCGCCATCGTGAGCGCCGTCGCCGGGTCCCGGTCCGCCGGACCCGCCGGGGACCAGACGCCCCCGGTCCGCCGGTACGGCCACCACCGGCCGTCCTCGCCCAGCCGCAGCTGCGCCTCCGCGCCCGCCACCGTCCAGCACGCCCCCGACCGGCTCAGCTCCGGGCGCTCGCCGTCCTCCCAGGCCCCGGCGAGCCGCGCCGCGGCCCGGGCCAGGGCCTCCTCGTCCGGCGTCCACGCCTCCTCCAGCACGGCGAGGGCCGCCGCCCCGCCCCACCGCCACGCGCGCGTGGCCAGCTCCAGGCCCGCCCGCGACCGCCCGGTACGGGAGGCGAGGCGCCCCGCGACCCACGACGGCGGCCCGCCGGCCGCGAGCCGCACCGCGTCCTCGGCGGCCGACAGCCCCGCCCCCGGCACCGGCGGGACCGGCCGGCCGGCGAGGAGCTCGGCGAGCAGCCGGTGGGCGCGGGCCGCCGTGTCCGCAAGGACGCCCGCCAGGTCCGCTTCTGGGGCCAGCTGTACGTGATCAACTACGCGGTCGGCATCGTCACCGGCCTCGTCATGGA